>JACZSB010000215.1 GCA_022574435.1 Fidelibacterota bacterium | reverse complement strand
CTGCAAAAACAGCGCACAGCGGAAGCAGAAGCAGTATAGTGATCGTTCGTTCGGGAATATTCATTGGCGGAAGTATAAACGAGAATGAGAATCATTGTCAATATTCGAGTGCGGTATTCGCCCGGGACCCCAGCCGGCTTGACACCCCGTGCGCGAGTGGCTAGCGTGGTCTCGTAGGTCTAGCGACTGCACCACGGGACACCTGCACACCAGGCCCCGGTAATCGCCCCTTAGTGGGCATGCCGGGGCTTTTTGCATCCAGCCCTGGCGAAGGGGTTGGATGCGGAAGTTCTGGGAGATCCGAGCGGCGGCCGACGAGCCCGGCACGGGCGAGCTGCTGCTCTACGGACCCATCGGCGCCGACGGCGGAATCGCCTGGCTCTTCGACGACATTACCCCCACCCAGTTCAAGGCCGACCTCGACGCGCTCGGCGACATCACCGAGCTGCGCGTGTTCATCAACTCTGACGGCGGCGACGTCTTCGCCGGCCAGGCTATCCACTCGATCCTCAAGCGCCACCGCGCCCATGTGACCGTCTACATCGACGGCCTGGCCGCATCCATCGCGGCGGTGGTCGCGATGGCCGGCGACACCGTCATCATGCCGCGCAACGCCATGATGATGGTGCACAACCCCTCCATGTTCGGGCTCGGCGACGCCGAGGAGTTTCGCAAGCTCGCGGAGACCCTTGACCAGGTACGCGAGAGCATCGTCGCGGCGTACGAGTCGAAGACCGGCATGGAGCACGACGAGCTCATCGACCTGCTCAACGCCGAGACGTGGATGACCGCTGAGGAAGCGGTCGGATTCGGGTTCGCCGATGAGGTCGAAGCCGAGAAGAAGATCGCAGCATCCGCCGTCGGGCACGGCCACGTGATGCTGAACGGCCGCGTCTTCGACCTCAAGCGTTTCGAGCACGCTCCCGAGGCGGAAGCGTTCGTCGATCCCGACGGCGACTCGCCTCACGACACCTACTCGAATCAAGCGACGGTGGCGGTGGACGCGCTCGCGGAGTACGAGCGCCGCAGTCTTGCCAGGATCGCCGTACGGGCGAAGTCGAGCAAGAGCCTCGCCGCTGTCGATATCGCTCGGTGGGAGCGCATCCGGGACGCCGCATCTGGCGTCCTGGCGAAGGCCGCTGCCCCCAAGCAGGACGAAGCAACGGACCTCGAAGAGGGCCAGAAGGTGCTGATCGAATACGAAATGCTCCGAGCGCGCCTGAACGGCGTGCCCGTCTAGGAGGACCCCATGAAACTCGACGAGATGACCCTGCCCGAGCTCAACGAAGCCGTTGTCGTGAAGAGCCAGGCGCTCTTCGACATCACCCGGGAGGCCGGCGACACGCTGGACTTCTCCCTGGTCACCACCTTGAAGGGAAGCACCAGCGAGAAGATCGTCGAGTTCCGCTCGCTGAACAACGAGCTGAGCGAGCTCGGCACGGCCGACGACGCCGGGACCCAGGCCGAATTGCCGTTGGAAGCGCAAGAGGTGCGGCCCGAGGACGCCCTGGAGGCCGGCGGCATCGTCAAGGGGCTGGTGGTGCCGGGCGGCGCCAGCTTCAGCCGCAAGGTGATCGACGAACTGACCCACCACGTGACCCATTACCACCGGGCCAAGGGGTTGGCCTGGATGAAGGCGGCCGACGGGCTGCAAGGGGGGATAGCCAAGTTCTTCCCCGGCGACGTGCAGCGGGATATGATCGCTAAGCTGGGCATCAGCGAGGGCGACCTGCTGCTGCTGATCGGCGACCAGGCCGAGGTGGCGTTGCCGGCACTGGGCGCCCTGCGGGTGGAGGTGGCCCGGCGCGAGGGTCTGGCCGACACAGGCCAGGTCAAACCGCTGTGGGTCACCGATTTCCCCCTGTTGCAGTGGGACGCCGACGCCGGGCGCTATCAGGCGGTGCACCACCCCTTTACCGCCCCCCACCCCGATGACGTTTCCAGCATGGAGGACGACCCGGGCAAGGTGCGCAGCCGGGGCTACGACCTGGTGATCGATGGGGTCGAGATCGCCGGGGGGTCCATCCGTAACCACGATACCGCCCTCCAGGCCCGCATCTTCAAGCTGCTGGGGATCAGTGACCAGGAAGCCGATGACCGGTTCGGTTTCCTGCTGCAGGCCCTACGCTACGGCGCGCCGCCCCACGGTGGGATTGCCTACGGTTTTGACCGGCTGGTGATGCTGCTGGTGGGCACAAACCAAATCAGGGATGTGATCGCCTTCCCCAAGACCACCAGTGCCACCTCGCTCATGGACGGGGCGCCTGCAACGGTTTCCGAGGAGCAGCTGCGGGAATTGGGTATTGCCCTGCGGAAAAATGATAAATGAAAGGTTGGGCGGATAATAGCGGCACAACCGAATAATTTGCCATAAATTCCACCCCAGCGAAATTTATGGCCCAGCAGCACTTCGATATCAAGGACACCGATCCCCTCCTACTGTACGGCGTCAACGACCAGCACCTGCAGGCCCTGAGCGCAACCTTCAGCGTACAACTGCTGGCCCGTAGCGGGCGCATTACCATCGATGGCGAGCAGGCGGCCGTGCGGCAGGTGGAGCAGGTGCTGCGGGACATGATCCTCACCATCAACCGCAAGGGCTCACTCTCGCCCGAGGACGTGGCTGCCCTGGCCCGCCTGTCCCCCGATGGCAACGGCAACCAGGTGCACGATGAGAAACAGGTGATCCTGTACACCCACCGGGGCGAGGTGACACCCCGTACGCCCGGGCAGGCTAAGTATTACCAGGCTACCCAGACCAATGACATCGTGTTCGCCGTGGGCCCGGCCGGCACCGGCAAGACCTACCAGGCGGTGGCGGTGGCCATCGCCGCCCTCAAAGCCAAACAAGTGGACCGGATCATCCTCACAAGGCCGGCGGTGGAAGCCGGGGAGCACCTGGGCTTTCTGCCCGGCGACTTGAAGGAGAAGATCGACCCTTACCTGACGCCCCTCTACGACGCCCTGCATGAGATGCTGCCCCCCGACAAGTTGAGCGCTTACCGGGAGCAGCGGGTGGTGGAGATCGCCCCCCTGGCCTACATGCGCGGCCGGACACTCAACTCGGCTTACGTGATTCTAGACGAAGCCCAAAACGCCACCTCCATGCAGATGAAGATGTTCCTTACGCGCCTGGGCGTCAACTCCAAGGCCATCATCACCGGGGACATCACCCAGATCGATTTGCCCTCCGCCGAGGGGTCAGGACTGGTACAGGCCGCCCGGATTCTGGAGGGCATCGATGGGATCGCCATCTGTTACCTGACCGCCGAGGATGTGGTGCGGCACAAGTTGGTGCGGGAAATCCTGGCGGCCTACGATAATCACGATCAAGAGAAATAGCCTATCGCTATAGGAGTCTGTCCATGGAATATCCGGAAGTAGTTATCGTCTCCTACGCCCGGACGCCTATCGGTGCGTTCGGTGGCTCGCTGGCGGGCCTGTCCGCCCCCCAACTGGGCTCGGTGGCCATAAGGGCTGCATTGGACCGGGCCGCTGTCGCGCCTGATAAGGTGGACGAAGTGATTATGGGTAACGTCCTGACCGCCGGTGTGGGTCAGGCCCCGGCCCGCCAGGCGGCGCTGGGAGCCGGACTGCCCGATTCAGTGGAAACGCTTACCGTCAATAAGGTCTGCGGCTCTGGGCTTAAGGCGGTCATGCTGGCGGACCAGGCCATTCGTTGCGGTGATGCGCAAATCGTGGTGGCCGGCGGCATGGAGAGCATGAGCAATGTGCCCTACTACCTGCCGGGGGCGCGCACGGGCCTGCGCCTGGGCCACAAGGAGGTCACCGACGGCCTGATCCTCGATGGCCTGTGGGACGTCTATAACCAGGTTCACATGGGCAGTTGTGCCGAGATATGCGCCCGGGAAGGGGAATATAGCCGGGCAGACCAGGATGAATACACCGTCAGCTCGTACCGCCGCACACTGGCCGCCCAGGAACAGGGCCGCTTCGACAAGGAGCTGGTGCCGGTGGAGGTACCCCAGCGCCGTGGTGATCCGCAGGTGGTGATTAAAGATGAGGAACCGGGCAAAGTGAATTTCGACAAGATTCCCACCTTACGGCCGGTATTCGAGAAGGACGGTACCATCACCGCGGCCAACGCCAGCACCATCAACGACGGCGCCGCTGCCCTGGTGGTCATGTCCGCCGCCACCGCCCTTGAACTGGGGATCACCCCGCTGGCCCGCATCTTGGGTCAGGCCAGCGCGGCCCAGGCCCCCGAGTGGTTCACCACCGCGCCGGCCAAGGCGGTCCGGCAGCTGTTGGCCAAAACCGGACTTACCATCGCTGAAATCGATCTGTTCGAGATCAACGAGGCCTTTGCCGTGGTGGCTTTGGCGGCGCTGAAGGAGTTGGACCTGGACCCGGAGAAAGTGAACGTTAACGGCGGGGCGGTGGCCCTGGGGCATCCCATCGGCGCCTCCGGGGCCCGCATCCTGGTGACCCTGTTGAGCGCCATGGAGCAACGAGACGCCCGGCGGGGGCTGGCGGCCATCTGCATCGGCGGCGGCGAGGCGGCGGCGCTGGTGGTTGAGCGCACTCCCTGAAATACCGTCTCGCCGACTGACCCAGGTGCGGACGGGGTCCTGCGGAATAGCGCCCCAGCCGGGTAACTTGCCACATATATATGTTTGAAACGTTAAATTATTGGGTTAAAAAAAACGCTCATTGAGAACTGTTGATGACGGATAATAACACCGCTATTGCTGTAATCGGGGCGGGGACCATGGGCAACGGTATCGCCCAGGTCTGCGCCCAATACGGTCACCCCGTAACGTTGGTGGACCTGAAGCAGGAGCTCCTTGACCAGGCCCTGCAGACGGTGCGGAAAAACCTCGGGCGGCAGGTGGCCAAGGGCACCGTTTCTCAAGGGGAGGCTGACAGCGCCCTGGCTCGCATCAAGCCCACAACGGAGCTGCAGGAAGCGGCCGGGGCCAGATTCGTAATTGAGGCGGCTTCCGAAAACTCCGATTTGAAAGTTAAGCTGTTGGCCGATCTGGACCGCATCTGCCCGTCCGATACCATTCTGGCTT
>JACZSB010000214.1 GCA_022574435.1 Fidelibacterota bacterium | reverse complement strand
GTATCCGCCGGACCGATTGGGCGATCCGCTCCCGGCTGATCCGGCCGTTGAGGACCGCCTGTTCGATGGCATCGATAGTCTGATCGACGTAGGGCGGGAGGAGCACCATGTCGTTGCCCGCCTCGATGGCCCGGATGGCAGCCTCGCCACTCCAACTGGCCCCGGTAATGGCTTTCATTTCCATGCCGTCAGTTACAATTAATCCCTGGAAACCGAACTGCCCCCGCAACAGCTCCTCTGTTATCAGCCGCGATTGGGTAGCGGCCCGGTTGGAGGGGTCCAGTCCCGGGACGGCGATATGTCCCACCATGATCATTTTCACCCCGGCCTTGATGGCCGCCTTAAAGGGCACCAGCTCCATGGCCTCCAACGCTTCCCGGTCACCCGGAATAACCGGCAAGCTGGTGTGGCTGTCGGTAGCGGTATTGCCGTGGCCGGGATAATGCTTGGCACAGGCCACAATACCATGCTCCTGGGCGCCCCGGATGAAGGCGGCCCCCATACGGGCCACCAACTGTGGGTCGTCGCTGTAGGCCCGGAAGTTGATGATCGGATTGCGGGGGTTGTTATTTACGTCCATCACCGGCGCGAAGGTGACATGCACGCCAATGGCCCTCGATTCCAGGGCGGTGATGCGGCCTTGCTCGTAGGCGTTATGCTCGTCGTGGGTGGCAGCCACCGCCATATTGGAGGGGAACATGGTGGCGCCCTGTATCTGCTGCCCCGCTCCCCGCTCGAAGTCCGAAGCCACCAGCAGCGGCACTGGCGCCAGGCGCTGCAAGGCCTGGAGATTGGTGAAGGTGCCGTCCACACTGCCGCGAAAGGTGATCACCCCACCCACCTGCTCCCGGCCCACCCACCTCACCAGGTCCCCGCGATATTTGTTATCACCACTGTAATAGTAGCCCTCGACCCGCACCATGATCATCTGGGCTATCTGCTGGCGCAGGTTTAAGTCCTCCGCCCGCACTGGCCTGGTATGCCATATTTTCGGCCTTGGCGCCTGGCGCTGGGTGGGCGCACAGGTCAGCAGTGCCAGACTCCAAATTCCCGGTAAAAATAACTTACTAATCCTCCACATATCTCCTCCCGACTCGGTTACCAATTCGAACCAGTAATTCATAAGGAATGGTTCCAGCCCGTTGAGCCTGGTGTTCCACCCGCAGCCGGGGATCGTCTGCCAGACCCCACAGTAAGGCGGCAGTGCCCACCGCAGGATGGTCCCCGGCCAAGTCAATGTTGCATAGGTCCATGGAAATCCGTCCGATCAGGGGATAGACCCGGCCCTCCATCGCAGCGTAGCCCCGGCCTGACAGCGATATGGGCAGCCCATCGGCATACCCGATCTGTAGGACAGCGGTACTGGTTTTTTTGGGAGCCCGGTAGTCACGGCCGTAGCCCACCGGCGTCCCCCGTTTCAAGTCCCGCGTGAGCACCAATGGAGCTTTTAAGTCCATCACCGGCAGCGGCTCGAAGGGGGGCCGCACATCCGGCGAAGGCGACACGCCGTAGAGCAGCAGACCGGGCCGCACCATGTTGAAATGGCTGGACGAATCCTTGACGATGGCGCTGCTGTTGGCGGCGTGGAAATACTCCACCTCCAGCCTTATTTTACGAACCAGGTGGATGAACTGGTTAAAGCGTACCAGCTGGTAACTCAGATAGCTCTGATCGGCCTCGCCGGCGGTGGCCAGGTGGGTAAATATCCCTTCCAGGTTGATCCCCGGCTGCTCTTTGATATCCTCCAGCGCCTGCACCGCCTCTTCGTAGGGGACCCCCAGCCGGCCCATACCGGTGTCCACTTTCAGGTGCGCAGTGAACTGTGTGCCGCCGGCCGCGTGGCTATTGGCCAACAGCTGGATATCCGTGAGGGAGTGGATGCTGGGGGTGATGCCGTGCCGGGTATATAGGGGCAAGTCATCCGGATCAAAACGGCCCATGTGCAGAACCGGCTGTTTCAGCCCCGCCTGGCGGAGCGCCAATGCCTCCGGCAGCAGGGCCACCCCAAAGCCAAACACTCCGGCCTCAGCCAGCGCCCGGGCCACCGGCACCATCCCGTGGCCGTAGCCGTCGGCCTTGACCACCGCCAGCACCTTGGAGGCGCCCACCAGCCGGCTAATCTCCTTGAAATTAGCCTTCAGCCGCCCCAGGTGGATTTCAGCCCACGGCTCGTACACGGCTCTTTTTCCAGTTATTTAATAGCGCCTCTAAATCGATTTCCCAGCCATTCATCCGGGCGGCTATGAGCCCGGCGCCGAAGACCGGTCCCAGGTCGGGTGGCTGCCATTTTATTTGGAAGTCGTAACTCATGGCATCCGCCAGCAGGCGCCGGAACAGGGCGCTGCCCTCAATAACAGATCCCACAGTGCCGATGGTCAATTCTGCGGCTCGCAGCCCGGCCGCGTCGATAACCTGGGTCAAATCCTCGCTAAAGCCGTGGGTCCCTTCCTGAACACTGGCCAGCGCCACTTCGTTGCCACTTTCCGCCAGTTGGCAAACCAACTTGCCCAGCTGGGCCACCGTACTTACCTGGTCGGCGCCTTCTCCCGCCAGGCGGGCAGCCTCTTCGAAGTTGTCAGCCTTAAAATGATCAACCACCGCCTGGCGCAACTGGTCCAGATCGGCATCCCGGGCTTGTTCGTTCATTATCAAGTGCACCATGGCGTTGCGGCCCATCCAGTAGCCGCTGCCCAGATCACCCCCCAGAGCCGCCCCCCGGCCGCTGGCGCGATGGGTCTTGCCGCCCTTGTCGCGAGCCCAGCAAATGGCCCCGGAGCCCACGCAGGCCAGCACCCCCGGCCGGTCGCCCCAGCAGACCTCGTAGGCCGCCTCCACATCCGATGTCACCAGGGCCCGGTCAGAGAGCCGCAGCCGGTCCAGCTCCTTGAACAGGCGTTCGCGGCCATCTAGATTGGTAACGCCCGCCACACCGATATTTACAGCCTGCACAGCATTCAAGTCCAGCCCGGCGGCGGCGGCCAGATCGCTGATGAAAGCGGCCAACACCTGTGGTGCGTCCCCTTCGCGCTGGGACAGCGAGGCGCCGCCGGTTTCACCATAGTGCAATATACTGCCGCCGGTGGTGAACACCACCCCCCGGGTGCGGGAGGCGCCGCCGTCGATGCTGATCAGCTGCTGGTCGCCGGCCATCCTGCTACAATCCCCGTCACCGGTATGTAAGTTTCAAGTTTCAAGTTCAATTTAGCGAGGTCCTATTTCTCTTACCTGCTACTGCTTACTGCCAACTGCCAACTGCCAACTGTTGGAGCGTAGCGGAAATCCCGCCAACGGCGGGGCCACTTCTTCAATGCGCCTCGTACCAGGTGGGGCCGTAGCCGGTGTCCACTTTCAACGGCACCGACAGCTCCTGGGCGGTTTCCATCTCGTGGATCACCATTGTTCGCAGGCGATCGAGCTCCTCATCAGGCGTCTCGAACAGCAGCTCGTCATGCACCTGAATGATCATCTTGGCCCGGAAGCCTTCCGCCTTAAGCCGGTGGTGAATCTTGATCATGGCGATCTTGATCAGCTCCGCCGCCGTACCCTGGATGGGGGTATTGACCGCCATCCGTTCGTCAGCGCTGCGCAACCGCTGGTTACTCGACATCAAGCCGGGTACATTGCGGCGGCGGCCCATCATGGTAGACACATAGCCGTCCTGCCGGGCCTGATGCAAAAGGCGGTCCACGAACAGCCGGATACCGGGGTAAGTATTGAAATAGCGGTTGATCAGTTCGCGTCCTTCCTGGATGGTGATGTCCAGCTCCTGGGCCATGCGGAAAGGTCCCGCCCCGTACATGATGCCGAAATTCACCACCTTGGCGCTGCGGCGCATCTCTGCCGATACCAGATCGGGCGCCACGCCGAACACCATGGCCGCAGTGGCGGTGTGCACATCGGCGCCTTCGGCGAAGGCCGCCATGAGGGTCTCTTCCTGGGCCAGGTGGGCCATGATGCGCAGTTCGATCTGCGAATAGTCCGCCGAGAGGATGCCCCAGCCCGGCTGCTGGGCCCGGAAGGCCCGGCGAATCTCCCGCCCCAGGTCGGTGCGGATGGGGATGTTCTGAAAGTTGGGATCACGGCTGGAGAGGCGGCCGGTGGCGGCGACGGTCTGGCTGAAGGACGAGTGTACCCGCCCTGTATCGGGGTTCACCAGGGCCGGAAAGGCGTCGATATAGGTCGATTTGAGCTTCTTCACCAGCCGGTAGTCGAGGACCAGCCCGGGGAGTTCGTGCTTGTCCCGCAGGAGCTCCAGCACAGTCACATCGGTGCTGCGCTTGCGCATCTGGGGCAGGCCGAGCTGGTCGAACAGGATGACCCCCAGCTGCTGGGGTGAATTGATGTTGAATTCGGTGCCTGCTGCCGCGTAGACCTGCTGCTCCAGCGCCTCGATCCGCCCGGCCAGGTCGGTGGACATCTGCTCCAGGAAGGGGATGTCGAGAAAGACGCCCTGGCGTTCCATCCCGGCCAGCACCGGAATGAGGGGAATCTCGATCTCCTCCAGGGTCGGCAGCAGACCGTCCCGCTCCAGCGGCTTGCGGAACAGGGGATAGAGGGAGGCCACCACATCGGCATCTTCGGTGGCGTAGAAGGTAATCTGCTCCAGCGGCACTTCGGCCATGGTGCGCTGCTCCTTGCCCTTCTTTCCGATGAGCTCTTCGATGGGTACCATGCGGTAGTTCAGGTGTTTCAGGCTCAAGTCGTCGAGCTTGTAGGAATTGCCGTCGGGATCGAGGAGATGGGCGGCAATGAGCGTATCGAAAGCGATGCCCCGGATTTCGATGCCATAATTCGCCATCACCTGCATGTCGTACTTGATATTCTGGCCAATGATGGGCCGGTCGGGGGACTCGAGGATCGGTCCCAGCCTGGCCAGCACGTCGTCCAGGGGCAGGACCGGACCATCGGCGTCAGGCAGCGCTACCGGCAGATACCAGCCGCTGTGGGGCTCGATGGAAAAGGACATGCCCACCAGCTCCGCACGCAGGGGATCAATAGACGTGGTTTCGGTGTCGAACGATATCCAGTCGGCGGCACGCAGC
>JACZSB010000213.1 GCA_022574435.1 Fidelibacterota bacterium | reverse complement strand
CGGATATCGCTGGCCAGGCCTGGCAGCCAGGGCGAATACTGGTAGACCACTTCATTACGGGGCAGAAAAGCCAGGGTGGCGGGGTTCCAATAGCTGGAATAGGCGTCCGGTGAGGCGGCTACGTGCGCCTCACCCGTGCCTCCGGCGGCTGCACCGGGGGCGATCAAAAGGAATATGGCCGAGGCCGAACTTTGCCCGAACAAGGCTCCGGATAGCAGTAGGCCGCAGAGGGCCGGCAAGGTTAATCGCTTCATCAAAACAGGTTCCTTTCGCAATCCCCGCCGGACAGGCCCTGGCCAAGCTGGCCGTGCGCGCCCCTGGCGTGGGATTTAACTCGTTGATTTCCAAACAGCTGGCTCACGGGCAGACAGGGCCGCGAACCATCAATACCTGTTAGCGAAACGATTCCTAGTTTTGCACTCCTTTTCATCCACTCAATATACGAGCGGCGTTTTTGCCTTGTCAAGTTAACTACTGCCCGGTTTCCAAGGTGTGAGCCTGATCAACCAGCAGGATGGGAATATTCTCCTGGACCCCGAAGATCAGCCGGCAGGCGCTACAGATCAGCTGCTCTGGCGACCGGCGGTATTCGAGCTCCCCCTTACATTGGGGACAGACCAATATGTCAAGCAACTCCCGGGAGAGACCCATCTGCGCTCCTTTATCGGCTTTCTTACGCGCTACTTTAGCTGGAGTTTCGCTGGAGGCCTGCCTTTCCGCTCCCACTCTACTCCCGCAATTGCTCGATTTCGGCCTGGAAGGCCCCCAGGTCCTCGAAGGCCCGATAGACTGAGGCGAAGCGGATATAGGCCACTTCATCCAGCTCCCGGAGCACTTCCATCACCAGCTCGCCGATGACCGCCGTATTGATTTCCGCCTTGCCCAGGTTCACAATCTGCTGGTGCACCCGGCTCGCTGCTTCCATGATCTGATCCGCCGTCACCGGCCTCTTATTGGCCGCGATCCGGATAGAGCGGTCGATGCGCTGGCGATCGTACTCCTCCCGCTGGCCACTCTTCTTAATCACCAACAGCGGGTGTTTCATCACGTATTCGTAAGTGGTGAAACGGCTTTGACAGGCCAGGCACTCCCGGCGGCGACGGATCGATCCATCACGGTGTACCGTTCGGCTGTCCACCACCTTGCTATCGGCGTTCTGGCAAAATGGGCAGATCATGTTATAAGCTCTCGTAAAGGGAGAATTGGCGGCACAGCTCTTCCACTTCGGCCCGCACCTTTAATGCGGTGGACTCACCGTCCGGGTCCAGCAGCACCCGGTCTATGAAATCGGCTATCAAGTCCATTTCAGCGACCCCCATGCCCCGGGTGGTGACCGCCGGTGTGCCGATCCGGATGCCGCTGGTGACGAAGGGACTGCGCCGGTCGAAGGGGACCATATTTTTATTCACCGTCAAGCCGGCGGCTTCCAGAGCCCGCTCGGCCACTTTGCCTGAGATTTCCCGGTCGCTGAGGTCAATCAATAGCAGGTGCGTGTCAGTGCCGCCCGAGACCAGGTTATAGCCCCGGTCGATGAACCGTTGTGCCAGGCGAGCCGCATTTTTGACCACCTGGCCGCAATATTTCTTGAAAGCCGGTTTCAGCGCTTCCCCGAACGCAACCGCCTTGGCAGCGATGATGTGCATCAGCGGTCCACCCTGGATCCCCGGCATGATGGTCCCGTCCAGCAGCTCGCCCACCTGTTTCACCCGGCCACTCTTGGGCGCCACCCGCCCCCAGGGATTTTCCCAATCCCGCTCCATCATGATCAGCCCCCCACGCGGGCCTCTCAGGGTCTTATGGGTGGTGGAGGTGACAAAATCGCAATAGGGCCAGGGCGAGGGGTGATGTCCGGTGGCCACCAGTCCGGCTGGATGGGCTATGTCGGCCATCAGCAGGGCGCCCACTTCCTCGGCGACGGCCTTGAAGGCGGCGAATTCGATCTGCCGGGGGTAGGCGCTGCCGCCACAGACGATCAGCTTGGGCTTATGCTCCCGTGCCAGCCGCCGCACCTGGTCAAAATCCACCCGGCCGGTCTCCGGGGAGACGCCGTAAGAGACTACATTATATAATTTACCGGAAAAATTAACCGGGCTGCCGTGGGTCAGGTGGCCCCCGTGTGCCAGATCCAGACCCAGCAGGGTGTCACCCGGCTCCAGCACGGTAAAGTATACTCCCATATTGGCCTGGCTGCCGGAATGGGGCTGCACGTTGGCATATTCGCACTTGAACAGTTTTTGGACCCGGGACCGGGCCAGCTCTTCAGCCTGGTCCACAAATTCGCAACCGCCGTAGTAGCGCCGTCCCGGGTAACCCTCGGCGTACTTGTTGGTCAGCACCGACCCGGCCACCGCCATCACAGCCAGACTGGTGAAATTCTCCGACGCTATCAATTCCAACGTCTGTCTTTGCCGGGCCAACTCGCCCTGCAAAGTCAGGTATAATTCCTGGTCAAAGTCTGCCAGCTGGGATATGTTCACAATTCCAACTGCGCAGTCCGCCGTTTGTGCCGGCCACCATCAAAGGGTGTATCTAGAAAAATTTTCAGGATCTTTTCCGCGGTCGGGGTATCGGTTATCCGGGCCGCCAGGCAGAGCACATTGGCGTCATTATGGCTCCGGCTGTAGGTAGCCTGCTCTTCCGAATAGCACACCGCCGCCCGCACGCCCCGGTGGCGATTGGCTGCCATGGCCATGCCGATGCCGGTGCCGCAAACCAGTACTCCGCGGGCCACGCGGCCCTCCGCCACTTCCTGGGCCACGGCGTGAGCATATTCCGGGTAATCGCTGGCGTCGGGGGAATCGGTGCCCATATCAGCTATTTGCAGGTTGAAACCTTGAAGGATATCTTTTAGATGTTCCTTCAGGTGATAGCCGGCGTGGTCCGCTCCCACGGCCACCGCCTCTGTCAGGGCCGGTTGACTGTCCGCGTGATCCAATTGTGGCAATTACCCTGTGGTTTGAAAACTCGAATATCCGCCTGTTGCAAGAACCAATCCCCTTTGGTGGGAATCAAGTTTTTCTCCAGGAAATCGGCCCTGGTACGGCCGCGTCCAAAGCCCTTGGCCACCGCCACGCCATAATCTTCATAGGCCATCAGAAAGACCAGCTTGTCCTGGAAATTTGAAACGCCGCTAGCCCGATCGGCAGCGCACTCCTCGGCGGCGGTATAATAAACATTGGCCCGGGTATAATAAGCAACCCCACTCTCGTTGCTGGTCAGCACACCGGTCTCGGCCCACTTCAGGGCAGCCGCGAAGTCGCCCTTGCGAAGATAAGCCTGGGAGAGGTCCTGGGCCGCCTGGGCATCGGTGCGATTAAGCTCGAACAGCCCCAGCAGGGCTGCAATGGCCCGATCCATGTCACCTTCATCCAAAGCGGCATCAGCCAACACATGATGGGCTTCTCTGGAACCGGGATGGAGTTCGATCACCTTCTCAAGTTCCCGGTACGCCATGGCGTAGTCCATCTTTTCTATCAGTTTACGGGCGTAATCGATACCCCATTGGGCGTTACCAGGATTGTTCTTCCAGCGATCCCGAATGAACTGCAGGGGGTCCTTGCCTGCCGCTGTGAAGGTCTGGATCAGCTCGCTCTGGACCCGGGCGTTTTCCGGCTCTACAGCCAGCCAGCGATTTAAAATATCGATCAGGTCGTCATAGCGCTCCTCGCCCTTTAGCAGATCGGCCAGGGTGCTGAGGGCCGCGGTGTTTTCGGGCCCCACCTCAACCAGGCGGTAATAATAGTTTATCTCACGCTCCGTATCGCCCCGCTTGTGCATGATGTAGGCGATGTTTTCAAGCAGGTTCTTGTCCTCGGGAAGATATCGCAACCCCTGCTGAAACGCCCAGACGGCGCTGTCCAGGTTGCCCAGTTCGTTATAGGCCCGGCCGAAATAGAGGTAAACTTCAGTGGCGTACTCTTCGCCGCAACCAAGGTCCACCAGCCGCTTATAATTGCGGATCGAAGATTCGTATTCCCGGTTTTTATAGTATTCCCATCCGTTGGACAGGGCTATCGAACAATCCCACTCCAGCTTCTTCTTCTCCTCCTCCGACAGAGTCTTCTTTTCCGGCTCTGCCGGCGGCGGTGGTGCGCATACTTGTGTTGATACCACCAGGGACGCAAACATCAAGGCCGCCAGAAACTTCTCGAAAACAATTGATTTTTTTTTCACTTTAAACTAATCCCACTTTTTCTTGGGTCTAAGAAACCACAATTCACCCGTAGTCACACCTAGTGACAGACTCACGAATCGCTCCTCACCGATCCCGGCGGGGGCCGCCCGCCGGCCCACTTGCAGGGCAAAATCCACGCGATGACCCGGCCGCAACGATCTGTATCCCAGGCCGGCAGTCAGTCCAATCTCGCCTAAGGACTCATTATTCGAACGCGAAATGTAATATCTCCGGTAGTAGAATCCCACCCGATAATATAGGCGGCCCGGCTCAAGTCTCTCCGCACCGACCGGTACCTTAGACCAGCCCAGGCGCAGATCGTAGGTCTTTTCGATGTGATCACCGAATACCAAATCGATGGAATCAGGCTTGGCCAGCAGCGACCAGCCTAATTCGGCCGCCAATAGGTGGTCGGGCGCCGGACTGAAGCCGTACCCTAGACGGGCCTCCAGTGGCAGGCCGGCCTCCAAACGCCGGCTCTGACTCCCGGCCCGCACCGAGCTGTTGCTGGAATGATTAACAATTGTCAGATCGAGTGGTAAACGCAGCTGGATTCCTAACAGTCCTGAAGCAATTCCCACTTGGTCCGCCAGCAAGCTTAGCGCCATCACCTTGCCGGAGAATTCATGCCGCTGATCGGCAATCAGCCGCGCAAACAGGTCTCCCTTACGTTCACTTCCGGTAAAAATAGTCAAGGTGTCGGTCTGGGCTAGAGTTCCGAATATAACGTCCAGAGCCAGCCCTAGCGACAGCCGCGAATTTATCCTCCGTGAGTATCCCACCGCCAATGCTGACTGGCCGCCGCTGACGGTCCGGTGTTGGTCATAGGCCAAATTGTTATCGCCTATAATTATGGTACCGGTGGTGTCCAGAAAAG
>JACZSB010000212.1 GCA_022574435.1 Fidelibacterota bacterium | reverse complement strand
GGACCTTGGCAAATACCTTGCACATTGGATCGTTGTCGCGTGGTCCAAATGCGCGACTGGCCACATCGTCGATTACGGTCGCATCGAAGTGGCTAGCGACGATCTGGGCGTGGAGCAGGCGATCCTGGTTGCGCTTCGTGAATTCAAGGAGATGGTCGCTGACGGTTGGCCTGTGGGCACTGCTGGCAAGACGCCCATTCATCCCAGACAGGTTTGGATCGATGCCGGTTACATGACCAATGTCGTCTACACGTTCTGCCAGCAAGCGGGCATACGCTTTCGGCCGGCGGTCGGTCGCGGTGCGGCCCAGCAGCATCACCAGTGGTGGGCGATTTTATTCCCGGTGGCCGGCTTCGGGGCGGCGGCCATCACTGCCTTTTATATGTTCCGCTTGATCTTCATGACCTTCCATGGTAAGCCGGCCAAGGCCCAGGTTAACCGGCAGGTGCATGAGCCCTCCCTGGTGATGACCGGTCCCCTGATGACCCTGGCGGCCTTGTCATTTGCCCTGTTCTTTACCCTGCCGGGGATCAATCCGTTGCACTCGGAGGGATGGTTCACAAGAATTATCCCCCAGGCGGAGAACCTTACGGGGTACCCTGAACTAGGGGTGGAACACCTGGAGCACGGCTTCCACCAGGCCCATAGCCAGGCCGTGCGGCTGTCGGTGGGCGTGGCGGGGAGCGGCATACTGCTGGCCATAGCATTCTACCTGCTGGGGTGGCTGGACCCCAAGGCCTGGGCGCAAAAGTTGCAACGAATGGGGCTCTACCAATTATCACGTTCCAAGTTTTACTTCGATGAGATTTACGACGCCCTGTTATACCGGCCGTTCCTGTGGCTGACCGCTAAGATCGCCTGGCTGGACTGGGACCTGTGGGATCAGCGCTTTATCGATGGTTGGGGCCGGGGCACGGTGAAGGCCAGCGAAGTCTCCGGTTGGGTGGATTACCATTGGCTGGACCAATATGTGGTGGATGGCCTGGGCCGGGTGGTGTCTTGGATGGGGGCCGTGGGCCGCAAGGTGCAGACCGGCCGGGTGCAGAACTACGTCCTGTGGGCGCTGGTGGGTGGAATCCTAATAGTGATTGTGGCGGCCAATTTCTAAACCCGGCCTTGTGCTGAGGAACTAACTAGGAAAGAATTATCGATTATATGGATGCCTCGATTCTAACTATCCTTGTTTTTTTGCCTGTGCTGGGCGCGGCGGCCATGCTGTTTGTGCCCCGCGGCCAGGACGAACTGTTCCGCTGGATCGCTGCCGGCTTCACCGGGGTGCAGCTGCTGTTCGCCTGCTGGGTGCTGTGGGCCTTCGACCGGGGCTCGAGCCAGTTCCAGTTTGAGGTAGTGGCCGCCTGGATACCGTCATTTAATGTCAACTACCATATGGGCATAGACGGCCTTTCCATGCCCATGGTTTTCCTCACGGCCCTCCTATCGTTTATTTCGATAGTCGCCAGCTGGAAAATCACCAAGGCCCCGCGGGGGTACTTCGCCCTGTTCCTGCTGCTGGACGCCGGCATGATGGGGGTCTTCGTCTCGTTGGACTTCTTCCTATTCTACATGTTCTGGGAAGTGATGCTCTTGCCTATGTACTTCCTGATCGGTATTTGGGGCGGGCCCCAGCGGCAGTACGCGGCCATCAAGTTCTTCCTCTACACCCTGTTCGGTTCGGTGCTGATGCTATTGGCCATGCTGGCCCTCTATTTCTATAGCGATCCCCACACCTTCAACCTGATCACCCTGATTAGCCAGGCCCATAAGATCGACGTGATGTTGTGGGGTATAGAGATGAAGTGGCTGATCTGGTTCGCCCTGTTTATCGGATTCGCCATCAAGGTACCCATATTCCCCTTCCACACCTGGCTGCCGCTGGCGCACGTGGAAGCGCCCACCGCCGTGTCGGTGATCCTGGCCGGAGTGCTCCTGAAGATGGGGACCTATGGCCTGCTGCGGATCAGTTATCCCCTGCTGCCCGACCAGACCATCGTTTTTGCCGTGGCCCTGGCGGTGTTGGGGGTGATCAATATTATCTGGGGGGCGGCCAACGCCATTGCCCAGGTGGACTTAAAGCGCATGGTGGCCTACTCGTCGGTGAGCCACATGGGCATTGTGCTGCTGGGGATGGCGGCGGTAGTTAGCGTCAGGGAGGGTGGTACCATGGCCGGCGCGCAGCTGGGGATGAATGGCGCCGTACTGCAGATGTTCAACCACGGCATCATCACGGCCGCCCTGTTCCTCCTGGTAGGGGTGATCTACGACCGGGCCCATCACCGCTACATCGTCTACCCCTCGGACTACAAAGATAAGGCCTTGCGCGGCAAACTCGGCTTCGGCGGACTGGCAGTGGGCTTGCCCATATTCTCCGGCTTCGTGGCCCTGGTGTTTTTTGCGGGACTGGGACTGCCGGCCCTGTCGGGTTTCATCAGTGAGGCCATGTGTTTCCTCGGCGGCTTCTCCACCTTCCGGACCCTGACTATTATCGGTACCTTTGGCATCCTGCTCAACGCCGTCTACTTCCTACGGGCCTACCAACGGATGTTCATGGGATCGCCAAATGAGCGATGGTCAGGACTGAGCGACATGTCGCCCCGGGAGATCGGCATGCTGGCTCCCCTGGTGATTATCATTATATTTCTGGGGGTCTATCCCAGCCCGGCACTGAATGTGATTTCGTTGACCATGAATAATTTGATCGAGCTGGTGAACGCCGCTTCGTCACTGGCGGGGATGTAGCAGTGGCAGTGGCACTCGTAATAGCAACGCCTGGGAAGCTTGAGAAATGCCTAATATAGAGAGCCTATCCTTCTTCCTACCCGAGCTCTTCCTAACCGCTTCCATGGTGGTGATCATCCTGGTTGATGTGTTTATGGGGCCGGCAAATCGCAATAGGGTGGTGCGGCAGCTGTCGCTGGCGGCCCTGGCGGTCACCGCATACCTGCTGTGGGTCCAAACCGATCCCGGGGAGGCCATTTTCTTCGGCGCCCTGGCGGTGGATCCATACAGCCGGTTCTTCAAGTGGCTCTTTCTGATCGCCACTGCGGTCATTTTCTTTGTAACACCATACACTAGTCAGCTCCTTAAAACCGCCCGGCACGAATATTACCTGTTCCTGCTGGCGGTCATGTTCGGCCTGTTCCTGATGGCCTCCGCCCAGGACCTGATCATAATTTACCTGTCCATCGAGATCGTCAGCATCGGCTCGTTTGTCCTGGCCGGTTTCCTCAAGGGGGACCGCCATTCCAACGAATCGTCCTTAAAATACGTTATTTACGGCGCTTTTTCTTCCGGCGTAATGCTCTACGGCCTGAGCTTGCTGTTCGGCTTGGCAGGTTCCACCAACCTCTTTGATGTCCAGCGGGCGTTGGCCTCTATCACTGGACCGGGCGACCTGATCCTGGTGGCCGCCCTGCTGATGATCCTGGTAGGCTTCGGCTACAAAATCTCCATGGCGCCCTTCCATTTCTGGACACCGGATGTCTATCAGGGTGCGCCTACCACCATCACCGCCTACCTGTCGGTGGCCCCCAAGGCGGCCGGGTTCGCCCTGGCGTTGCGGGTGCTGGGGATCGCCTTCGGGGACAACCTCCAGTTCCCGGCCGACCAATGGTTCCCGGTGGGCAACCTGGCCATAGGCACGGTCATAGCCCTGTTTTCCGGTCTGACGATGACAGTCGGCAATATATTGGCCATCCAACAGAACAGTGTCAAGCGCATGTTGGCCTACTCCAGCGTGGCCCACGCCGGCTATATGCTAATGGCGGCCACGATTCTCAACACCCAGGCGTTGGGGGCCGTGATGTTCTACCTGGCGGTCTACCTGTGCATGAACCTGGGGGCCTTCCTGGTGGTGATCCTGGTACACAACAAATTTGGTTACGACGATATAGACGACTGGCGCGGGCTGGGCTTCAAGCTGCCATTGGTGGCGGTACCCATGGGGGTTTTTCTGTTCAGCCTAACCGGGCTGCCGCCCACGGCCGGTTTCGTGGGCAAGGTCTATCTATTCTCCGTCTTGATATCATCCCAGCAGTTCTGGTGGCTGGCTGTGCTGGGCGTACTAAATTCAGTGGTCTCCTTATATTATTACCTGCGCATCATGAAGGTGATGTTTTTAGAGGGTGAACCTACCGGTGAAACTGTCTCCGACCACCCGGCCATGACGGGAATGATCCTAGCGCTGATGGTGCCGGTGTTGTTGTTCGGGGTCTACTGGTCGCCGCTGATGGGGTGGGTGCGGGCCTCGCTCAAGATTTTCACTCCCGGCGGCTGAACGGTCCCCTCCGGCCATGGCCCAGTCAAACCAGAGCGAACATCCGCCCGCCGGCAAGAAAGTTGCGGATTCCCAGGTGGTCATGAATGAGCTGGTGCTGCCCAACGACGCCAACTTATCGGGCAATGTCCTGGGAGGGCGGGTAATGCATTTGATGGACCTGTGCGCCGGGATGGCGGCTATGCGGCACTGCCGGGGCGTGGTGGCCACTGCGGCGGTGGATAATCTGAATTTTCATCACCCCATCAAGGTGGGAGAGTTCATGATCCTGAAGGCTTCGGTTAATTACACTGACCGCACCTCCATGGAAGTAGGTGTGCGGGTGGAAGCCGAAAATCCCCGCACCGGTGAGCGGCGGCACACCAGCTCCGCCTATCTCACGTTTGTGGCCCTGGACGAAAATGGCCGGCCTACATTGGCGCCGCCGGTGAAGCCGCAGATCGAGGTGGAACACAGGCGCTACCAGGATGCCGGAAAGCGCCGCTCAGAACGATTGGCCCGGCTGGGGCATAAACGGTAGTCGCGGCTGGACGCATGGCCATAACATCATGATTGTTGACTACTTACCAATCTTGTTCGTTATTACCCTGGCGGTTGGATTCGCTGTGGTCATGCTGGTGGTGTCCCATTTTGTGGGCCCCCGGGTATCGGACCCGATCAAACTCATGCCTTACGAGTCGGGGGTCGATCCCAAAAGTGAATCCCATCCCCGGTTGAATGTCCGTTATTTCATCGTTGGTCTGGTCTTCATCATTTTTGATATCGAAATTGTGTTCCTATTT
>JACZSB010000211.1 GCA_022574435.1 Fidelibacterota bacterium | reverse complement strand
AAGTGGGGTATGATATAACATGTTAAGCTGCTTAAAGAAAAAGGTCTGCCAGTACCATCGCCGAATTCCAATCCCATGATCATTATTCAGAAAGGCCAACCGGCTGAAGAAGTAGCTTGATCGATTGAGAGATTAATTTTAATTCAGGTTAGTTATCAGGTGAACACCGCACCAAGGACTTCGGTGATTTGAAGCGCTGGCGGTGATGAGTGGGGAAGCTCCCGGTCCCCTAGTGATATTATTGGCCTGAAGCGCCTGACTCTCACAGTCGGGCGTTTTTGCTGTTATAAACTGGCCCAAGCACCCGCCAGCAAAGGTAGAGAAGCCTCGGGAAAGGGATGCATGGCAACATTAGCCTCATTAGCCTTCAAGGTGACAATAGCAAAGCACTACATCTGACCCCGTATTTTATTGGGCAGACGAGTGGTGCGTTTTATTTGCATTAGCATACCTGGGAGTGTTGATAACTCACAATGAACCGCGTTGAATTGATGAACCAGGATCGGGAACTGTTGCAAGCAGCAATGGAAACATCAGATCGTCTCTATCATAAAGGTATTAGCGAGGTTGCGGCCGCAGTCCGTACTCAAAGCAGTCTGGTTTTCCCCGCGATCCACATTGAAACCAAGATCAATGGGGCCATTGTTTGCGGTGAGGTTGCGGCATTATGATGTATGGTTGCGGCCGGGCACCGGGACCTGGATATGCTAGCCGCAGTTTGGAGAGACCCCGATGGAAAGCACTTTCTGCTTTCCCCGTGCGGGAATTGTCGAGAGGTTATTTTTGAATTCAACCGCGATGCCTGGGTAGTGGTTGGATCACTCGAAGACCCATATAAAGTCCGGGTGTCAGAGTTGCTACCGCTCAGGACGTGGGATTCGTGAGAAATGTTACAATCAGATGCAGCGGATACGGTTGCATCCGCCGCCAGATGTAGATTAATAGAGTCACAGGTATAATTCCCCTTGAAGGTCACAATGTTCGGAGTTTATTTTGTGATGGCAGTATTTCAAAAAGAAGTGTGGGTAAGTTCGGTAGGTAATCATTGTCGTTAAATCCAGCCGCAATCCGGGAGTTTCAAGATGACAATCCAACCTCAGGTAATTGATGCCTTGGTCCAAGCGATCGTGAAAGCCGTACAGCCGCAACGAATTATATTATTTGGATCGGCAGCTCGAGGAGACTCCAGCGCTACCGGGGATATTGATCTTCTCATTATAATGCCAGAGGGGACTCACCGCCGCCGGACGGCACAAAAGCTTTACCGCCAAATTAGAGGTATACCAGCAGCATTCGATATTCTGGTTGCCACCACCGGCGATATCCAGCGGCACAAAAACAATATTGGTCTTATTTACCACACTATTCTTAAGGAAGGGAAGGAGCTGTATGCCAGCTGAGGATCCAGTCCCCGGCAGCCCCTCGGACTGGCTTGTCCGCGCAATGAGCGATCTTAACTTAGCGCGCTTGTCCCAGCCTGACGGTGTGCTACTTGAAGACCTTTGCTTCCATGCTCAGCAAGCCGCGGAGAAAGCCCTAAAAGCAGTGCTGGTAGCAAACTCTGTGGCGGTGCCAAACATTCATAGCATCAGAAGACTCATCGACCTTTTGCCGGCGAATCCTGATTTGCCGGAGGAGGTTCAAAACGCGGCCGGGTCTTACGGACTACGCTGTTTCGAGCCGCTACCCGGGTGATTTTGAACCGGTTAGCGACGATGAGCACCGTGAGGCTGTACGTATGGCCGAGGCTGTCGTCTCATGGGCCACGGATTTTATAGGGGAAGAAGGAGTGCAATGAGACTCTATAATTAGTTAGGCGGCAATACAAATTAAAGACGATACCTGAATCTGACATGCCGGTCACCGACACAGATAAAGTAAAGCAAAGCTTGTTCCTTTAGTATCTACCCCTCCCCCGGTCAGAATCCGTAAATAATTGCGTGTGGGACCATAAGGGTCGTAATTTTAGGCTCCAGGGAGAAGGAGTGTTGACAACCAGTAAAGTGCAGACGTTTATTGAAGACGGCTCACCCGGCGCCATTGCCTTGGTCAAGGATCAACGCGGCACTGGCAACCACATCTAGGCCTTGGTAATTGCAGTGCGATTCGAAGATCGCAGCCTGGTGGAGCAGCAGCGCTTGATGTGAAGCGGATGCACCCGGCACATTAGGGGGGCCATCCCCGCCCTGGAACTACAAACGTTCAGCCCCGGCCAATGGGAGCAGGCTGAAAAAGAAGGAGGCCAACCATGGATCTGGCAGACCAAATAAAGAGCGACATAGAATCCAATCCCATAATCCTGTATATGAAAGGCACGGCGGAAACTCCCCGTTGCGGTTTTTCCAAGCGGGCGGTGCAGGTGCTTGAGCACTACGGTGTATCTTTCAAGGATGTTGATATTTTGGCGGACCCGGAGATCCGGGTCAGACTATCCGAATATTCCAACTGGCCCACCATCCCGCAGCTGTTCGTCAACGGCGAACTCGTCGGTGGCTCGGATATCATTCAGGAACTGCACCAGCGGGGCGAACTGCTGCCAGTCCTGGAACGGGCGGTGCTCCCCGAAGGGGAGTGATCGGCATATCCGGACATTCTAATTCCCGACAATCTCTAATCCATTCAGTTGCTGGTGCTCCCGTTGTGATCCTAAATAATGGGAGCATGCTGCGGAATGATCGCGCCTGCCGGCGGAAATACCGCTGTTACGGCCAGCCGTGACGAACATCAGTCGATACCTTCGATTTGTACTTGCATTTCCCCTTTCCCACCACAAACTTCCCGTCGTATCAACGCCATTCATATACAGCCTATGTCATGATCAAACCCACTACCGCCTATCTTCTGCTGTGCTTTGGAATGCTGCTGGCGTTGGGCTGCGGCCAAGACCCCCAGCGGCACGTGGACCTGGGCCAGTGGTACTTTGAAAAGGGCTTGGTGGACGACTCCATCCTGGAGTTCAAGGAGGCCATCCGGGTGGCCCCAGCCGATCCCCGGCGTATGAATCGTGATGAAGTGGGGCTGGTGGCCCGGGCCCACCGGGGATTGGCCATAGCCTATACCAGCAAGCAGTGGTACGAGATGGCCTTGGTGGAAGCCCGCAAGACCTTCGAACTGCATCCCACACCGGAAAACTACGAGCTGCAGGAGTTGATCCGCCAGCGAGGCGACCTGGAATCGCTTTCCACCCCGAGCGGCAGCCAGTCGTTCTGACGCGCCATGCTGACACTGGAGGCGGTGTGGCAATCCTACCCCGGTGACGGCGCCGGCATTCTGCGTGACTGCTCCTACACATTCCAGCCGGCCCAGTGCTATGCAATCCAGGGAGAATCCGGCACCGGCAAGACCACCCTTCTGAAAGTACTAAACAACCTACTGCCCATCGACCGGGGCGCCATATCACTGGACGGCACGGACATAACCGCACTGCCGCCGGCCAGGTTGCGGAGGCGGATCGCCCTGCAATTCCAGAAACCGGCCTTCGTGGGTCCCACGGTGCGGGACAACTTATCTTTCGCCGCCCATTTGAGCGACCGTGATGGTCTGGATTTCGCGGGACAATTGGAGCAGGTGCATCTGGATTCTGATCTGCTGGATCGACAGGTGACCAGCCTGAGCGTGGGCCAACAGCAGCGAGTGTGCCTGGCTCGTACCCTGATTACCCAGCCGGAGGTACTTCTGTTGGATGAACCTACGGCGGCCCTGGATGACGACACCGCCATCAAGGTGCTGGACCTGGTGGCGGGCATCAGCCGGGACGAGGGGCTGCTTACCATTATGGTCACCCACCGCCGTTCCCACGCCCAGCGGCTGGGACAGACGATCCTGGAACTGACCGGAGGACAATTGCGCGAGGTATCTTGACACACCCCTACGACCTGAGTTTCACAGACGTTTCGTTGTCATTGCTGCTCATGGCGCTGGCCATCGCCCTGGCCCGGCTAAAGGGGCTGGGGATCGAGAAGAGCCTGGCGCTGGGGACGGTACGCACATTCGTGCAGCTGACGCTGATCGGTTACGCCCTAAATTTCCTTTTTCTGTCCACATCACTATCGGTTTTTGTAGCCGTGGCGCTGGCAATGCTGGCGGTGGCCGCCTGGGAAGCGGTGCGGCGGCAGCAGGTCCGCATACCACGGTTTTACCTGATTGCTTTCGTCTCGCTGGCGGCGGCTCTGGCACTTAGCACGGCGGTGGTCGTGGCCCTGATCATCCGGCCCGAGCCGTGGCATAGCCTGGTGATTACCATCCCGCTCACTGGCATGGTGTTGGGCAACAGCCTGAATGTGATCTCGCTGTCGGCTGATCGCTTCCTGAGCGAACTGCGGCTGAGGCGTGACGAGGTGGAGACGGCCCTGTCATTGGCGGCGCCTCCGTCACAAGCGCTGCACCCGGTGTTCAAGAGCGCTGTCTCCAGTGCCCTGATCCCGGCCATTAACGCCTTGATGACTGTGGGGCTGGTGCAGCTGCCAGGTGTGATGACCGGGCAAATCCTGGCCGGCACGCCGCCGATGGAGGCGATCAAGATTCAGATCGTGATCATGATGATGTGGATCGCCACCGGGGTGGTGAGCGGCGTGATCTCCACGACACTCCTCAGCCGCCAGCTGGTTAACCGGCGCTGGCAGGTGCGCTGGGAACTATTGCCGGAGGATTAGCTCCGGCCTGCCGCCATCAGGCCGTAATGTCCTCGCCGCCATCGACCCTAATGACGTTACCTGTCAGCCAGCTGCTCTCAGTCAGCCCCAGCCGGCGGATGGCCCGGGCCACATCCGGGGGCTCGGTCAGGCGGGCATGGGGGTTGCGGCTCAGGGCCAGATCGAGCATACCCTGGCTGCCGGGAATCTTGCGCAGGGCAGCTGTATCGGTCACCCCGGCCTGGATACAGTTGGCTGCGATACCGGCCGGCGCCAGCTCCACAGCCAGCTGCCGGATATACGATTCCAGGGCCGCCTTGGCCGCCGATACCGCGCCGTAATTGGGCCACTGGCTATGCCCGCCCGATGATGTCATGGCGAAAATCTGGCTGCCCCGCTTGAGCAGACCCGCCCCTAAAAAGTCCTGAGCCCAGAAAATAAGGCTGCTGGCCATGACGTTGAGTGTGAGTTCCAATTGCGCTTGATCCAGCGCTTCATCAGAATCGGTGGC
>JACZSB010000210.1 GCA_022574435.1 Fidelibacterota bacterium | reverse complement strand
CGGGAATGTGCATGGCTGGAAAGGCGCCGTCGATGATCTGGATGATGACAAAAGTAACACCGGCATAAACCGCCGCCACCCGGAAGACCCGGCGGCGCTTGAGCTCGGAAAGGAAGGCGCCAATGCGTGAGGCCATGCCCTTCACTCCGGGAATTTCATGCGGCGCAGCAGGTCGGCGAAACGGGGGTCGGAGCGGAGAGGGTCGAACTCGGGAAAGACTTTCAGCCAAGCAATTAGGAGATCACCCTCCACATAGGCCTTGTCCAACCAATCGAGCGCCTGTTCTAGCTCTCTAAGCCCGATATAGGGCATCGCCATGGCCCAGGGAGAAACATACTTTTCCTTCGACATCTCATGTAATTCGCGCAGGATTGCCAGGGCCTTGTCGCGGTGACCGGCGACCCCATAGGTGTAGCCGAGATAAGACAGGTAAAGCGCGTTACCCTTATCCAGGGCCACCGCCTTTTCATGGGCCTCCACGGCTTCGCCATGCCTGCCCGCACGCCTGTAATTTTCCCCAAGGGCCATATAGGCCAGCGGGTAATCAGGATTCAGCTCCAAGGTCTTCTGAAGATATTCGAAAGCCTGGCTGAATTGACCTAACAGCGAATAGGGATAGGCCATGTTTGTATTGATCAGGTACGAAAGTGGATCCAACTCCAGCGCACGTTCCATCTCAGCGATGGCCTTATCCAGTTGTCCGATGTGGATGAAATACCAGCCATATAGCCGGTGGGCCTCGGCATAATTAGGTTTGAGCTCAATGGCACGCTGGAAGGCGGACTCGGCGTTTGCCCAATCCCATTCATGCTCGTTCAAAATGTGGGCCAATGAGACGTACGCTCCGGCAGAACCGTTATCTATCTCAAGGGCCCTCGCCAGGGCCCTCCTGGCGATAGGAAAGGCCTGTTTAGGTGGAATCTCATAGTGCGCGAGCCATATGTAGCAGTCGGCTAACCCCACGTAGGCCTGTGCGTAGGAAGAATCGGCCTCGATGGCCTGCTCGAAATACCCGATGGCTCTAAATAGATCCTCCGTGGTTCGCCTGTTCCAGAAGTACTGTCCCCTCAGATAAAAATGATAGGCTTCCGTGCTTTCGGTGGGCCTTTTCTCAATCCGCTGCCGCTCATCGGTTGAGAGCATGGCTTTCAAGGCCGTGGCGATCTTACGGGCTACGTCGCTCTGAATGGCGAAGATGTCGGTCAGCTCCCGGTCGTAGGTCTCGGCCCACAGGTGCGCGTCGGTGCGGGCATCGATGAGCTGGCTGGTGATCCGCACCCGGTTCCCGTGCCGCCGGACGGTGCCTTCCAGTATGTTGGCGACACCCAACTCCTCCGCTATAACCCGCAACGATTTGGGGGAATCCTTGTAAAGCATTGCCGAGGTCCGGGAGATCACTTTCAGATCACCGATTTTAGTGAGATGAGTGATAATATCATCGGTGACCCCAGCGCTGAAGTATTCATCCTCTTGGCTATCGCTGAGATTGGCAAAGGGGAGCACGGCAATGGACCTGGGACCCAGGGCCGGTTCCGACACTGAGACGGCTGTCTCCCCGGTACCGCCCCAGCGGCTCCACACTCCGAAAGCGACGGCTAGTACAGCTATGACGATCAGCGCCCGGTTGGAGGTGAACGGCTTACCGCCGGCACGGGGGGCCGGGACGTCTTCTGCCTTGCCCGTCCTAACGATGCCCTCCGGTGTAATATCAAAGACCCAGGCTAGGATCATAGACACAGGAAATCCGAGAGCCAAAAGTACCACCATCAATCGGCCGACCCACGCGGGTACGCCCATCAGGTCGAAGGTGCCGTCAATAATCTGCACGATGACGAAGGCGATACCGCCATAGAAGGCCGCCACCCGGAAGACCCTCCGGCGGCGGAGCTCGGCTACAAAAGCAGTGAATTTAGAGATAGGTTCGGGCATCCAACTTCTCAGGAATCGGGGAAATCTACTACGGTGGGCCGGGACTTGCAACCTCCCGATGCCGGTCAAACGTGATTCAGGTGGATGTGTGGTAAGTGGCCATGCCGGTGAGGATTAACCCACCCTGGTCATCATACAGGCGCACACGAAGGAATTGGACGGTGCGGCCCTGGCGTTCGGCATAAGCCTGGCCGTAAACGCGGCCCCGTAGCTTGCTGATGTCGCCCACGGTCTGCACCGTCAACGAGGATTCTTCGGAAGTTGGGCCGTGATAATCACCATCGTGCACGACCTCAGCCAACAGCCGCTGGGCGAAGGCCAGCAGCGACTCGTGGGGAGCGGGCTCATCGTGGCCCAGCTCAATCTCCCCCTCAACCAGTGCAGTATCAGGGTGGGTCAGATAGGGCGCTGGAAGTGTGGCGCTCAGCGGTCCCCCACTTGCACACCGGCCCGCAGGCGTGTATAGACCGCCTCCGCCGTGGCGATAAGGCGCCGGCCGGCATCCCGCAATTCGGCCTCGGTGAGCAGGTATGTGCCCCCTTGGGCGATCACCCGGCTGGATCCGGTCACCTGTCCTTCAGATACCGTTTCAAGGAGGTGGGTGGTCATGCTGCTGGTGACGTACTGTATTCCTGACTCACCAGTCCAGGTCCGTACGGCCTGGCCCATGAGGCTGTCCAGCATGGTCATGGCCAGGCCGCCGTGGAGTGTGCCCGAGCGGTTGAGGTGCTGGGGTTGTATCTCCAAGTCGCCCGTGGCGTGACCCGGCTCAGATGATTGTGGTATAAAGCCCAGTCCCGCGGTAAAGTGCCCCTCGCCGCCGGGGGATTGATGCTGCTTGCCGGCCACGGTTTACTTCTGCCACAGGGCCAGAGCCAGCAGCAGCCAGCCGGCCAGAAACAGCACCCCGCCCAAAGGTGTGACGGCTCCCAACCAGCGCTTGCCGGTTAACACCAGGACGTACAGGCTGCCGCTGAATAGGATGATACCGGCGGTGAACAACCAGGGGGTGATTACCAGCAGGCGGGATACGTCCAGGCCGCGCCACCACAGGATCAACCCGGTGATGAGCAGGGCCAGGGCGTGGGTCAGTTGATAGCGCACGGCCACATCGAAAATCTCCAGGTCACGGGGCGTAATCCGGGTACGTAGAGCATGAGCGCCAAAGGCCCCCAGAGCCACTCCCAAAAAAGCAAACAAAGCGCCGACAGCCATCCAGTTCATGATCTAGTCTCCCAGTTACGTGTAATGTTAATAATCGCCACCCGCCGTCAATTTACCGGATGGTACCACTCCCCCGCCGCAGCCCTTTGCACTAGGGCCGGGGCCGGGGTAAAACGATTGCCGTGCTCCTGGGCCAAACGGTTGAGCTGCTCCACCAGGGCCGACAGCCCCAGCCGATCCATGGCCCAGTATGGTCCACCCAAAAAGGGCGGGAAACCAAAGCCGTAGATGGCCCCCACATCCCCGGCCGAGGCGCTGTCGATGAGCCCTTCGTCCAGGCAGTAGGCCGCCTCGTTGTAAAGCGCCCCCAGCAGTCGGTCCCGCACCTGTTCATAGGGGATGGTCCGGCGTTGCGGGTGGTCCAACAGTTGGTAGACCGCGGCATCCACCGGCCCCTTCTTGCCCTGGCTATAGGTGTAAAAACCGTGGCCATTTTTGCGGCCCAGCCGGCCATCTTCGGTAAAGCGCTGGTTATGGTCGGTCATCGCCAGGCGCCGGCCGATGAAGGGCGCCATCACCCCGGCCACCCTGCCGGCCACATCCAGACCCACTTCGTCCAGCAGGGTACAAGGCCCCACCGGCAGCCCCATGCGGCGGGCGTGGCGGTCCAGCAGATCCACCGGGATACCATCCTCCAGCAGCTTGAATGTTTCGTTCAAGTAGGGGGTCAGGATGCGGTTGATGTAGAACCCCGGCGAGTCCTGCGCCACGATCACCGTCTTCCCCAGCCGCCGCCCCAGTTTCACGGTGGTAGCCAAGGTCAGGGCGTTGGTGGCCTGGGAGGTGATCACCTCCACCAACGGCATCTTTTCCACCGGCGAGAAAAAGTGCATGCCGATGATCCGCTCAGGGTGCTGGGCCCCGGCCGCCACCTGGGCGATGGGCAGCGAGGAGGTGTTGGTGGCGATCACCGTCTCGGGCGCTACCACCGCCTCCAGTTCGGCGATCAGGTGGCGCTTGAGCTCCAGGTCCTCGAAGGCCGCCTCGATCACCACTTCGACGCGGCCGAAGCCTGAATAATCGGTGGTGGGACTGTAATGGGTCAGGGTCAGGCCGGTCTCGCGACTGGCTAGAATTCGTTTTTTTACCCGGCCCTGGAAGTACTTTTGAATATGCCCCCGGGCCCGCCCCAAGGCCTGGTAATCGATATCCTTGTGGCGCACGGTGAGCCCCTTGTCCAGGGCCACGATGGCAATTCCGGTGCCCATCAGCCCGGCCCCCAGCACACCCAAACGACTGACCACCACAGGTTCGGCTGGTAGTTTTCCCTTGCTTGAACCGGCGAAAAAGACATGCGTTAAGGCCTTGTGCTGAGCCGTGGCTGAGAGCCGGCCGAACCCTTCAGCTTCCAGCTCCAAAGCCGCCGGGAGCCTGCGGCCCAGGCTGCGCCGCACCACCTTCAGGATTTCCAGCGGCGCCGGGTAGTTTCCGCCGGTCTGCTTGAGTACCTGCTTACGGGCCACCCGGTAGACCACCGGCTTTAAGGGACCATCCAACAGCCGGGCGACCAGCGGCTTCCGGCGTTTAGCAATTACCACCCGTCCCGCAGCCAATTGCAGAACCCGCTCCTTGGCCGCGCCCAATAGCGCCGGGGTGCTGACGATCTCATCCGCCAGGCCGATCTTGCGGGCCTTGTAGGGATAAACATTTTTGCCGGTGAGCATCATGTCCAGGGCGGCCTGTAAGCCCACCAAACGGGGGAGCAGCGTGCAACCGCTGGCGCCCGGCAGCAGACCCAGCTTCACTTCCGGGAAACCGAGGGCCGTTTTGGGATGGTCGCTAATCAGCCGGCTGGTGCAATTCAGGGCCAGCTCCAGGCCGCCACCCAGGCAGGTGCCGTTGATGGCGGCAACTGTGGGAAAGGGTAAGGCCGCAAACAGGCCGAAAATGCGTTGGCCCTGGCGACTGGCCTGGGCGCCATCAGCTGCCGTCCGGAAGCCCGCGAAAACCTTGATGTCGGCCCCCACGATGAAATTGTCAGCTTTGCCGCTGATGATTATCAA
>JACZSB010000209.1 GCA_022574435.1 Fidelibacterota bacterium | reverse complement strand
CTCTTCGATTATTGGGCCAACAAACATCTATAATATTGGCCCCATCCAGAGCCGATTAAGGGGGAACAATCGATCATTTCGGTGGGAACGTGGGACAAGCCTTAGCCGCGAATTACGGATCGCCCGAAGGAGGCAGAGACTAACCGTTTGCACCGATTTCTTGGATGATCGAATGAGCAATCATTGCGGCTTGCTTCGACGGACACTTGAAATCAGCATAGGAACAGAAAACGCAACAATCTCCTGGCTGCGGCCTCAATACAGAGTGACAATGTACGCATTCATGAAAAAACTGGCAGGCGTCGGTAGGCATTTCAGCACTTTGCGCGGTGCCGCAATTTGGGCATTTCAATTCGGCCCTGGTGATTACTACCATGGTTCCTCCAATAAATGCCGTCTCACAATATTTAGATGCAGTGGTTCTGGCAAGTGATTTTCGCCTTCCTAGCAATGCGGCAATGGGCCTGTGGTCTAACTCACGAACTTCGATCGCCATGGGATCATGTCATCCTCGGTTGGGTATACACCGGCCTAGATGTTCGGAAGCCTAATTTGTTCAACTGGCTTTGTCGCCTCTCCATAGGTGTAGCATCGGACTCCCGGGGATGGAGACCAGTAGAACCAGGTAGTCGTTTTACCTTGGTCCAGGTCGATGATTCGCTCCACCTTCTTATCGAAATCTAAGCGCTCCTCTTCCACCTTAGAACGGAGGACCTCCGCTTGCTCCCTCACAGGATTAGGTCCACTCGTTAGCAAAATTGCGGCCATACTTATACCTCCGAACCGTAGTGCGGCCATGGATGGACATGGTGATGAGGCTGGAGGGCTCTCTTTCGGCCTCAGTGACGATACAATCGGCAAGGTCGCCCTCACAGGCCGTGGTTACAATCGTTAACCAATTTCGTCCGCTCACGCTTTCCAAGAACGCAGAGTGCTCCAGCTCTTGGGGGTGCGATTTTTGCTTTACTAATTTAATGTCCGGAAGGCTAGCTTGAGCAGCACCTCGATCTGACCTGGTTGGCTCCGGTCAACTGTCTAATACGCTGCACCAATTTTGGGGTGTCAATCTCCTTGAGCAGGTAGCCGGAAGCACCCGACTCAAAGGCCATTTTGCGCTCCTCTGGTTCGATATAAGAGGTCAGCACGACGACCTTGGCCTTACCGCTGATGGAACAAGCCTGTCTACAGACTTCCATGCCGTCGGCACGCTTCATTTTGATGTCCAGGAGCACTATGTCCGGGGCGCAATCTTTTATCTGCTGCAACCCCTCCTCGCTGTCCCCCGTGCTTCCGACCACCAGCATGTCAGGTAGAGAACCCAGGCGACGGGCGAGCATGTCTCTCGCTGGTCGGTTCTCGTCAATAATTACTACTCGGATAGTCATCCCGTAACCAGCCTAAACTGGCGGTAGGGATATTATCAGTGCCCTTTGTAACCACTTATAAGGGCCAGGCGGGCATAAAAAGAGGGCCGAATGGATTCAATTCCATACGGCCCGGCCATGGTAGGGGAGCGGCTTAAGTCAGTTGTACTTTACCGAAGGAAATCTCGCCGTGCCCTGCGTTCCGCCATATAGGCGGCGGCTTGCGATCTCCTGGATACCTCCAACTTGCCCAGGATGTTACTCACGTAATTCTTAACCGTCTTGTCGCTCAGACTGACCTCACCAGCTATCTCCTTGTTGGTCATGCCGTCTGCGATCAGCTCTAGGATACGGCGCTCCTGATCGCTCAATTGGGCCAATGTGTCACCTTCCTTATTTCCCATGCGCACGCGCTCTAAGACACTGGCTGTTACTGATGGGTCTAGGAGAGATTGGCCTGCTCCTACCCGCTTAATTGCGTCTATGATCTCTTGTGAGCGGATCTCTTTGAGCAAGTATCCGGAAGCGCCAGCCATAATTGACGCCATCACTGCTTCTTCATCGCTGTAGGAGGTAAGCATGAGAACCTTGACATCAGGGTTCTGTGAACGAATCTCACGGCAGGCCTCAATTCCCGACTCGTCAGGCAACCTTATATCCATTACGATCACGTCTGGGGATAGTTCACGTGTTTTCGCCACCGCCTCAGCAGCAGTCCCCGCCTCGCCAGCTAGTAACATATCCTCTTGGCGAGAAATCAGCATAGCCAGTCCTTTACGGACGATGTCATGGTCATCGACTATTAGGACCTTCAACGGTCCATCCGATTTCATGTGTCCTCCTTCAACCTGCCTGCATTGCAGCATCCCACTATTTTATGGGAATTCTAATTTCCAATCGGGTACCATGGCCTGGAGAGCTGGCTATCACCAGGGTGCCGCCCAGACGCTCAGCCCTGTCTTTGATGTTTGAAATCCCGTAGCCTTTGCCTAGTTCAGCTTTTTGCAGGTCAAAGCCGACACCGTCGTCAGTGATCTCCAGATTAAGAGTGCCGTCCTGGGTGCCCATATTGACCGAAACTTTGGTAGCTCGGGCGTATTTCTCAACATTGGAGAATGCCTCTTGGAAGATATGCCACAAATTCACTGTGTACAACTCCGAGAGGCTAGTCAAGTCCGTCTCCACGGCCATAGACACAGTTGCTCCGGTTTTGTCCTGTAGGTAGCTCACTGAAGAGTCTAAAGCCTCATCGAGTCCTCTCCCTTGAAGCTCTCGAGGCCGGAGGTCCATGATGTAGCTCCGGATGTCGCCGATCACCTGGTTAAGGTCCCCCACTACGCCATCAATCCGGGAGTAAGCTTCACCGGGCTGCTTCTCCGCCTGGTGTGCGATGTCCTCTAAAGTAAGCCCTGCGGCGTATATCGACTGGATCACACCATCGTGCAGGTCCCGGCCTATGCGGTCTCTTTCTTCTGCCACAGCCAGCCGCCGTGATTGGTCATGTTGCTGTTGGTAAAGCAGGATATTTTCAATGGCCACCGCTAACTGAGCTGCCAGAGTCTCCAGCGTCTGTGCGTCGCTATTGTCAAAGGCATAGGGCTCCATACCTTCCACATTTATTACGGCCAATATTTCATCCTTACCGATGACCGGAACGGCCAGTTCGGACGAGGTGTCGAACCCGGCCTGGGGAAAGTACCTTGAGTCCTGAGTAACATCGCTGCACAACACCGTCTGACGGTTCCTCGCCACCCATCCTACGATTCCCTGCTCCAAAGGCTGAATGGCACCGACTGGTATTTTCCCCGCTACTTGCCCCATCACGGCGCGGAGTTGCAAATCACTGTTGATCCTGTCCAACCAGAACACTTGAACGTTCTCGAAGTGAAAGCTTTCCTGGATAAGCTCGGCAACACGCCGGAACAATTCGTCCAGGTTTAAGATGCTGGTCATTTCTCGCCCTATGCGGTTCAGAGCATCCAGTTGGGCCGATCTTCGGGACTCCGCGTCAAAGAGACGAGCGTTCTCTATTGCCACCGCCGCCTGGCCCGCAAATAAGCTGACCATGGCTTCATCTTCCTGGGAGAACTCCTTTGCCCCTATCTTGTTGGCAAGGTAAATGTCGCCCAGCACCTTTCCTTTGAGCACAATAGGAACCCCAAGAAAACTCCTCATATTTGGGTGATTTGGAGGAAATCCCACCGAATCGGGATGTTGACTTAGATCAGCCAGCCTTAGGGGCTTCTCCTCCCGAAGTACCGTGCCCAAAACGCCTTTGCCCTCCGGAAGTCTTCCAATACGGTCACGCCCCCGCCGGCTAATCCCAGAGGTAATAAACTGAACTAGATTTCCCTCCTCTCCCATGATGCCCAGCGCACTGTAGGAAGCGCCGACCAATTCTCGACTGAGGTCGGCGACTTTCTGGAGCACCACATCAAGGGACAGCTCGGTAGTAAGGTCCCTGATGGCCTCATGCAGGGTACGCGCCGGTGCTTCCCGGGCCCGGTCTTGGTGAGCGCCGGGTTGGTTAGGCTGGCCTGCCATTGTTTCACCTCTTCAAACCATTATATCCATGGCGCTCACCAGAATGCACTTTAATCCAGGAATCCAACACTACTTATGGCGCTCTATAAACGTGCCGATCGGCCCGGTGGATTGTGAAATTTGGCACTTATTCTTCGAATTGCCGCTTGTTAGAGTCAATCCTGAAGTGGATCAAGGGTCCATCCGGAATCAGGCAGATTCAACACCCTTTAGGTCTTGGTGAGGAGTTGATCCAACACACGGCGCCTAACGAAAAGTCCTTCCATGCAAACAGTGTCATATTTTGGTATGTGGTACACCGACTGGAGGTCCATCCATGAAATTGACTGCAGGTTTGAGACAAAAGAAGAGCCTGGCGGTGGTGATGGGGATTATAGCCCTGGCGGCCTTTGTTGCCTTGGCCTGCGGAGGGTCGGCGGCTACCCCGGCCGGTGGCAAAGCTCCCGAAGCTCAGGCTACTGTGTCCCGGCCCGGGATGCTGACGCCCGTAGTGCGGCGACGCCGGAAACCCTGGGGCGAAGCCCGGCTTTCCTAGCGCATTTTCAAAGCTACTGGTATTCCCGGTTCAACCTGGGCCACCTGACCTCACGCTCCGGTTTGGGCGTACGCCTTATCCCCACCGACGATCAGATCGAGGCTATGAGAGAAATGGCGGGGATTACCCAGGGACCGGCCAACGCTTTTCTGGTGCAGGCCCTGTATAGCTCAGGAGACCCCAGTTTTGTTAGGCCTTACGATGGTAACGAAAACGACTTCGCCAATTTCCGGTGGGACCAGTCCAAAATGGACCGGACGGTGACGCCCCAGGCGATGGGGTACGCCATGATCAAAGAGGTCATCTGGGCCAAGTCCTTCGCCACCGACGTAGAGGGGCCAGACCCCGGTAACCATTTTCGGGCGCTGACGTTGAGCACGGAGGCAGCGGCTCAGGCGCGGTTCGTGGCCGAGCACCTGATATCGGGCGACGGCCTTCTGGTCCACGGCTGGAAGGACGGTCAGGTTACGGACTCCTCCACTCAGCTCCAGGACCAGATGGTAATGCTGTGGGCTTTGTCTGAGCTGAGCGACTACGCCACCGGCAAATACGGCTGGTATGCGAACCCTCTTTCCCATGAGGAGGCAGTTGGGATGGCCGATGCCCTGTTGGCTGCAGTGGTCAACTACGTGGAGGCGCGCCCCGAATCCCTGGCCGGCCTGCCGAGCCGCGATGCAGGAGTCGCCTTGGTGGCCCTGTCTTCATACATTAGCTATGCACCAGAAGGCGCCTCCAG
>JACZSB010000015.1 GCA_022574435.1 Fidelibacterota bacterium | reverse complement strand
TGTCGTTTGGCATAAGGACAAAGACGTATCGGGTACGTCTATTCTTTTTGGTGGCGAACGGAGCGTCATGATCACCGATCTGGATGAGGACGGGAATCTTGAACTGATCAATATCTGGGATTCTTTTCATCCTGATTCCACCGCTCTAGATGGGTTTGACGCCCTGGAGATCTACGAGCACGATCCCGCCAGCGGTGATTTTCTGCCGGATACACCGACCCTTACTTACGATCCGCCCAGGGACGCCCGCGGTAGAATTGCCCTGGAGTTTATGAGTGTGGCCACGGATGTGGACGGTGATGGGGTAATGGAACTCATTCTGACCTATCGCGATGGGAATGGCCTCATCCTGTCCATCATCTCCCTGCCCAGTAAGGATTTCGACAATCCGGACTGGACGGTGGAATATGTCGATAGCACGGTGACCACGCCCAGCGACGTCGAGCACGGTTGGAAGGTGCATTCCATGACGGTGGGGGATCTTGACGGCGACGGGAAGATGAATATGCTCGTCCAGATAGATGGCGACGACATGCCGATAATCGTTTACACGGCCACAGCTCCCAATACCTATGAAAAAGTGGTATTTGATAATACGATGTACCATGCGGACTACCACGGTAGTGCCGCCAAGTTGGTCATGGCAGATATCAACGGGGATGGTAACACTGAGGTCTATCTCGGGGCCCGTGGTGGTAACATATGGGTGGTATCCGGTATTACGGATATTGCAACGGCTTTTAATGCAGCCAACTTCACTCTCATCGCCGACGTTCCAGAGTTCGAAGGTAGGGCAACCGAAGGTGTCGAGTTACGAGGTGGAGAATTCGATGACGCAGATAACAACGGTAAAATGGAGTTCCTGGTTACCGCCAGAGACCCTTATGAAGCCATTTATGGTATTGAATGGATAGGTGGAACCGGCGATGTTACCGATTCGGATAACCACCAGATGTTCACCCTGTACCAAGCGGACACGACCGATGCTATAACTACTGGATTTGTAGCGATGGCCGTCGGAGATTATGATGGCGATGGTGATACTCATCTAGACATCGTGTTCGTTACCGGAAATGGCAATGAAGGGGCCGCGCCTGGTATATTCCTTGTCGAGTTTGATGCGACGGGTCTTGCCGTTGCCGCCAGTGGGTCGACCCCCGAAGCCTTTTCGTTGCATCAGAACTATCCCAACCCCTTTAACCCTGTGACGAGGATTGTCTATGACATACATGAAGCCGGGGACGTCAGGCTTGTGGTCTACAACATCCTTGGTCAAGAAGTCAGGACCCTGCTCAACGGGCAGAAGTCCACGGGAAGACATGAGGCACTGTGGGATGGAAAAGATCACGATGGGAAGAGCATGACGAGTGGTGTGTATTTCTATTCACTCGAATCTGCCGGATTCAGAGAAACAAGGAAAATGCTTCTCCTTAAATAATCCTGTAAGAGAGCATATTGACGCTGTTGGAAGGGGAGCACCATGCGCACCAGGCAGGGGTTCCCCTTCCATTTGTCAGCCTCTTTGCAGTTGCGAGCCGTGGGTTGAGTCCGATACGATCTTGATGTCCATTTACGAGGATAGCCAGTTGAAAAATAATAATATGGTACTCCTGTTGCTACCTAAATTACCGCAGCCAAATTCGGTGGAGGCTCTGAAGGTTCCAATGCTAATTCGCCTAAGTTGACTGAAAAAATGAATACGTCGCTTTCTCATGTCAATTATCGGCAAGGTCCTGTTAAAGGTCTCTTGTTGAGGAGTCTTTTCATATCTATCGTGATCTGTGAACTCGCTTGGGGAGGGCAAACGGGCAAGATCACCGGCATGGCCATCGATGGAGAAACCGGTGATCCGCTTCAGGGGGTTAATATCCTTCTTGCAGGGACGTCCATAGGGACATTCACTGCTCAGGATGGGTATTATGTGATCCTGAATATTCCACCCGGAACGTACACGTTGAAAGTCTCCATGATCGGCTATGCTCCGCACAGTGTTGAACAACTGATGGTGTCAATGGACGTAACCACAGAAGTGAATCTTTCGTTGTCTACATTTGTTGTGGAAGGGGAAGAGGTGGTGGTTACAGCTCAAACGGCCATCGTACAAAGAGACCTGACGGCCTCGAAGCAGGTAGTACGGGGCGAAGATATTAGTCGGATGCCGGTGGAAGATTTTGTCGATGCCCTTGAGCTGCAGGCTGGAGTCATCAAAGATGTGGATGGCAGAATACATATACGCGGGGGGAGAGCCTCCGAAGTGAACTATCTGGTTGACGGTATTTCGGTATCGGACCCGTTCGCAGGCGAATTATCTGTTGAGGTGGAGATCGGCGGGATTCAAGAGTTCCAAGTAATTAGCGGTAGTTTCAACGCAGAATATGGTCAAGCTTTATCTGGAGTGGTGGAAGTGATTACAAAGGAGGGCGGAGAAGAATATCATGGCACCGTGTCCACCTATGTTGGAGATTATATAACTTCCGATAGTGACATCTTTTTCGGTATTGGTGACATACAAGTAACGGATATTACCAATCTGGCGGCTAGCCTGAATGGGCCGGTTCCTTTTTTCAATAAGAAATTAACCTTTAATGTAAATGGGAGGTATTTCAGCAATAATGGTTGGCAAAACGGTCAGAGAAGATTCACGCCACTGAATTCATCCAATTTTGAAGACGCAAATCCTGACAACTGGATCATTCGGGACAACACAACACTACTGCCCGATTCTATTTGGGACATCGCGGGAGATTCTGTTATCGTGCTAGATGCTACTATCGTGGGATTGGATGATTATCGCGCACATGCAGATACCCAAGATTATGCACCAGTTCCAATGAATCCTTTTAAAAAATTGTCTCTTCAGGCTAAACTTGCACTTAAGATTTCACCCTCAATCAAGTTCAGTGTGGGCGGGTTGTACAACCAGGTTGAGTTTAGTCAATACAGGCATAGATTTTTGTTTAACCCGGATGGGAATTTCAAGGAGTTCAGGAACGGACTGTCAATCACCCCGGTCCTGAGTCATTCCCTTTCTTCGAGTACCTTTTATACTGCGAAGTTATCCTATCTCTTTTTTGGATATGATCGTTATGTATTTGAAGATACATTGGATTATGTCGATCCCCTATTGCTGGAGGTAGCCAGGCAAAATGCCTTCTACACAGGTGGGACGGCAGGTGTCAAATCCAATCAAAGTGATAGAGATTTCATCGTTCACCGAGAAACAACGACGGGGGTTGGAAAATTTGATATCACCAGTCAGGTGAGTAAGAGCCATCAGATCAAGTCAGGGGTAGCGCTCAAGCAGTATGACCTGCAGTATGAAGAATTCGAAATAGTTCCTGGAGAAGATGCGGGTGGAATCACGGTTCCTTTTAGACCGACGATTCCCCCGGTCACTTCGTTTAACCACAATGTGTATCATAGAAAGCCCCAAGAGTTTTCTGCCTATATTCAAGATAAGATTGAGCTGAAGGAGATGGTCATCAACCTGGGGTTGAGACTGGATTATTTTGATTCAAAGGGAAGAGTTCCGACAGATTTCAGGGATCCCAGCCTGACGCAAGCTATTAAAACTATTAATATTTACCCGGGTGAGGGTGATATTCTCCTAATCGACCCCCTGCATAGGGAAGTGCCTTACCGCCTGAATGCTGATGATTCAAGAGCGCTAATAGATCCCGATACCGGTGAGCCTTTTTCAAAATCGCTACCAAGCGATGCTCGTTTTATTGATGCTGCACGTACTGATTTGAGTCAGAAAGACTGGGCAGCCACAGCTTCCTGGTTTGAGAACACGAAAGCTCTGGCACAGCTGAGTCCGCGGGTCGGCATTTCTTATCCGATCACAGATCGGGGTGCTATTTATTTCTCCTATGGCTTCTTTTTCCAAAAACCAACATTTGAGCAGCTCTATCTCAATCCGGAATTTGAAATGAACAGGGAGCAAAGTGGCGTAGTCAATACGTTAATTGGGAACGCGAACCTGAAGAATAAGAAGACCGTGAACTACGAAATCGGTCTTCAACAGCAATTCGGAATGAATACAGGTTTTTTTGTTACGATTTTCTACAAGGATATAAATAATTGGATCGGGACAGAAATTGTTGAGACCTACATAGCGGGTGACCGCTATGGCCGGTTCATAAATTTGGATTACGGCAACGTCCGCGGCATCACAATTGAGTTGGAACTGCGACCCAGGACATACGTTACTGCCTTCATCGACTATACGTTCCAGATTGCCGCCGGAAACGCCTCCGACCCGGAAGCAGTTTTTGCTGACGCATCTTCTTCGCCGCCGAGGGAAAGCGAAATTCAGACCGTCCCCCTGGATTGGGATCAGAGACACACTCTGAATCTGACGACCATGCTCAATGACCCAGCAGGAAATTGGGGGATATCCGTCATCGGTAAACTGAACACCGGTAAGCCTTATACACCCACCATCCGGGCTACTCGAGGGGTTCGTGCTTCTTTCGAGAATTCTGAAAGAAAACCCATTCACATAAACTTCGATCTTAAAGGAACTAGAAATTTCAAAGTAGGCGCGTACACCTTATCCTTGTTCCTTAAGGTGTTTAATCTCTTTGATGCCAGGAATGTGAGTACGGTTTTCTCTTCTACTGGCCGAGCTGATTTTACAAGCGACATACTCTTTGCTGGAAGAGTTCACGGGGTTAACACGATAGGAGAGTGGTTTACCCGACCTGATTACTATACCGAGCCAAGGCGCGTGCAAATGGGATTGACCATTGCCTTTTAACTTACTTTCCATAGAGCTCAAGTGATGTCGCGGCATTATTACTCTTTCATCATAGTTGTGTTAGTGTCAGCCTGGCTTGATCGGTCCTTCGCACAAACCGAGGACCCAGACCCCCAGCAGGGGATAGGCGGAGATTTCCGCTTCCGAAAATGGGGTCAGATGGACGGCAACCTGATCAATACTCCTGTCTTGAATAATGGCATGGTCGGCAATTGGCCCGGGAATCCTGATCCATCCGAATGGCCCAAAGGTAGTGGTCACACTTATGTAGAGGGCGCCACGCCCATTGTTATCACTGAGATTGTTGACACGCATGGTAGTCCTGACGATTCCATCACAGTGGATGGGGAATTAGTGCCGAATCCTGACTACAATCCAAACTATGGAGGGGTTGTACGCATTGCGGAGGTGGGCTACCGCGAGGATATCGATACGGGACTAGACGGCCTGCCATGGGGCTATGAGCCCCGGCCTGGTTGGGATAACCCGGACGGACCTTCTCTGGCGATAAGTAATGATCTCAACACGTGGCCTTCAGTTTGGCCGGATAAGCGCAAGCTTTTAGACGACCCGGGGTGGCCTGGCGCATGGAATGGTTTTTTTGGGAAGAATCAGTTTCAGGCAGATCTGGAAACCTTTTTTGTGATGGATGATTATCAAGACAAGGAGAATCCATGGTTTTTGCCCATACCTGAGGAACCAGACCGGGGAGGATTGGGTACATTGGTGCGCGTGCGGGGACTACAATGGTCCCAGGTCCTCGCCGAAGACGTTATCTTCTGGCTCTACCGTATTACCAACTTTTCCAGAACGGATTATACCGCGGTCTATTTTGGTATGTATTTCGATTATGGAATAGGTGGAGTTGGTGATTCTGCCGACGACAGCGCGCTTTATGACACCTTCATCGATATCGTCTATGGCTGGGACAAGGACAATAGAGGTAACACAGGATGGACCCCTACGGCCTATTCCGGTTTTGCCTTTCTGGAAAGTCCCGGTGAGCCCAGTGACGGCGTTGATAACGATGAGGATGGTCTGATTGACGAAACCAGACGTAACCCCCCAGGCGAATATATTTTCGGCTCAGTGGGTGCCTATAATGACGGAGAGCCTAAATGGCACTATGAGGGTGATGAAGACGGAGATTGGGTAGGCTATTCGGACGATAACGGCAATGATGAGTGGGACCAAGGTGAGCCTTTAAATGATGATGTCGGGCGTGACGGCGCCCGGTTCGGGGATCTCGGCTATACCGGACCTGATGAGGGGGAAGGAGATGGCCTGCCGACACAGGGAGAGCCAAATTTTGGAATAACAGATATTGATGAATCGGATCAGATTGGGCTCACGAGCGTGGATCTCTTCGTCATCCACGCTATTGGTCCCCAGGACGATGACAGGATCTGGGAAAGCATGTCAAGTTTCATCTTTGATACCGAACTTTCGAACAGCAATCAGGCTCTAATTTTTGGATCCGGGCCGATAGCCTCCTTTCGTGCCGGCGAAACGCGGAATCTCTCGATGGCCATGCTTTTTGGGAATGATCTGCCCGATCTGTTCCGGAACAAAAAAACAGTTCAGCAGATTTACAACGCTAATTACAATTTCTTTAAACCCCCCGATAAGCCAAGACTTACGGCTGTTCCAGGAGATGAGAGAGTAACATTGTACTGGGATCGACGGGCGGAGGAATCGGTGGACGCTTTCCTGAATTTCAAGAAGGATTTTGAAGGATACAAGATTTACCGCAGCACTGAAGCGTCATTCCTGGAAGTAAAAATAATTACAGACGCTTATGGGAATGCAGTTTTCAGGAAACCGTTAGCCACTTTTGATTTAGTTGATGGAATAACGGGTCCTGATCCAGTGCTTATCGCCGGCGCCAGTTTTGATCGAGGGACTGATTCGGGCCTGAGGCATGTTTTTGTCGATTCAACAGTCCAGAATGGGCAGACTTACTTTTACGCCGTAACTGCTTACGATCAAGGGGATCCGGGCGTAGGTGACGAGGGCATTCCCGTGACTGAAACGACCAGTATTATCAAGGTTGATGCGTTTGGTAATGTCACCTTTACGGATATCAACACCGCGGTGGTTACTCCCAATGCACCCGTGGCTGGTTATCGGGCCGCACAATTAGTAGAAGACGTATACCCTGTGGGAGTACCAATAGGGACAGGAACAGTTACTGTAGAGATCGTCAACACCGGTTTAATCGAAGACAACACCTATCAAATCGAATTTACCCATAGTGGCGTTTTTGAAACCGATTCCTACTCAGTTATTAATGTCAGCGCCTCACCACCAGAAACGGTTCTCGAAAGCAGTGTTTTAGGAAGGGATGACGATGGGTTTCTTGTAGAAGGTGATGTATTTGTTGGACTGCGTATCTTCGTTGATAACAAAAATGAGGTCCAATTGGACGATTCACTAACCGGTTGGGCTGCCGGCGGCAATACTGATTTTGATTTCACAGTGGCGACTGGGACTGGGGCATTGTCTTATCCAGCTGACTATGATATTACCTTTTTTGGTGATGAATTCATTCTGACTGATTCTAGTTCTCCTCCTAAAGCCGTCAATTTTACGGTCATTAATGTTACTGAAAACCGGCCGGCCAATTTTAGGTTTCAGGATGGGAATGATGATGGGCTTTGGTCATCGAATGACCGAATCAGGATTAGGGAGAAATTTGAAGGTTCGGAAGAAAAAACATGGCAGTTGACGTTGTCTGATACTAGTGGAACGGAAGGTCAAGCTCCTGGGGAGGGAGACACCTTCCAACTAAGGACCTTCAAGCAGTTTCGCTCTGGGGATATATTTCGATTCAAAACCGAGGCTGCCTCCGTTGATCGTGAGCTTGCGGCCTCCGATCTAGACCTGATTGCGGTGGTTCCTAACCCCTACGTGGCAGTGGCCTCATGGGAGCGCAAGCAGACAGGTTCAGCAGGTATAGGGAGCCGGGGTGAACGGCGGATCAATTTTATCCATTTGCCACAAATGGCTACCATTCGAATCTACACTATCAGAGGTGATTTAGTTGATGTGATTGAACATGCGAGTTCCATTGAAAACTCATCCTCTTCCTGGGATTTAAGGACCAGGGAGGGTTTAGACGTGGCATTTGGCATCTATGTATATCACGTAGATGCTGGGAAACTGGGAGAAAAGATTGGAAAGTTCGCCATAATTAAGTGAAGCATAAAGAATAAATGAGACTAAACATCTGATGGGCGCAATATATAAAAAGGGATACATTCCCTCTGCCAGGGAGCTGGTGTTGAGTAAGATTTCGTTAATTTTCTTTTTGACCACTGTGGTTATTGTGAATCCAGTTTATAATCAGGATATTACCAAAGTTGGAACGAGTAGCGCGGCCTTTCTTGGCATTGATATTGGTGCCCGGGCCGCAGCTATGGGAGGAGCATTTGTTGCCGTTTCCAATGACCTCACAGCTATCTATTGGAACCCTGCGGGCATTTCTCGATTGCAAAAGTGGCAAGTTGCTCTTATGCATGCCGAATTGATAGCTGACACGAAATTTGATTGGGGAGCTGTATTGATTCCTTTAAGTCGCTTTGGCGCTCTCGGTCTTAGCATCACTTCTTTATCCCATGACGATATGGAAATACGAACTATCGATGAACCAGAGGGTATAGGGGAATTCTTTAGCGCGGGAGACATAGCGATAGGCTTGACTTACGCCATTAATTTAACCGATCGATTTTCCATAGGGTTCAACGGAAAATTTGTGCGCTCTAAAATTTTTAATGAATCGGCTAATGCCATTGGTTTTGACGTAGGAACGCTCTTTATTACTAATTATTCCGGGCTACGAATTGGAGCCACCATAGTGAATTTCGGTCAAAAAATGAGATTGAGGGGTAGAGACCTCGTCATTCTAGTAGACCCAGCCCCCGATAAGTTCGGTAGTAATGATAGAATTGTTTCTGAAATTCAGACGGGCAGCTTTGATTTGCCGTTAGCTTTTAGAGCTGGAATTGCGATGGATATTTTAAAAGTCAAAAGCAGCCGTTTGACAGTCACTATTGAGGCCTTCAATCCCAGTGATAACGCCGAAAGCGTCAATGCAGGAATGGAATACATGTTTTATGATTATGCTGCAATCAGACTGGGCTATAATTCCATTTTTAAAGATAATTCGGAGGAGGGTTTTACTGGTGGCGGAGGAATAAGTCTTAATCTTGGGTACGGATCGAGGATCATTTTAGACTATGCTTACTCTGCCTTTGGGAGACTGAAAAACGTGACGAGATTCTCTGTTGCTATGGAGTTTTAATATGTCTCTTTTACACTTGACTGGGTGTTTTTGTTACGACCCCGAAAAGGAATAACAGTGTTTAAATCTTCTATAATAGTTAGTTCCTGGCTGAAGCACGAGGCTTCCCCATTACTTCGCATGTTAGGGCAAAATATGAAAGTGCTTATCGATTAACTAAGGATTCTTGTCTGTGGTAAAATTTGTTTACCATCAATATTCTATTGAGACAGGAATTTATCGGTAAAAAGGCGTATACTGCAGCTCGCCCATTAGTACTATAAGTTGGTGAGATGTGGTGAAAGACAGCAGAAATCGGCTGGCAGTACTTTTGAATCCACACAGGGAACTCCTATCATCTCCATTAATTATGCTGGTGACATTGCGAAACAATCTGGTTTCTTGCCGGCTATCAGCACAAGCCTTCTCTGAGGAAACATGTCTTGAGCGGAAACGGGTAATACGAGCGCTGATGTATGTGCGAGAGACCATGCAGAGGGACATTCGTGATGCATTCTCTGGAACCGTGGAAGTCGACGAGACCTACCTGGGTGGCCAGTGGAAGAATAATCGTCTTTCCGAGAGGAAGACAGGCAGTAAACGTGGCCGTGGGACCAATAAGACGCCAGCCTTCGGTATACTTTGCCGTGGCGGTAAAGTCTGGGCACAGATCGTTCCTGATGTAGAGGCGAAGACATTACTGCCGCTGATTTCCAAACAAGTTGAACCAGGATCGACCGTTTGTTCGGATACCTGGAAGAGTTACACCGGGGTTGTTGCTAATGGCTATGTTCATCGACTGGTGAGACACCAGGAGCGTGAGTACAGTGTGTGATAGCAAAGGAAACCACATCAACGGGTTGGAAGGGTTCTGGGGGCTACCTCAAACGCAGCCTCGCTGCCAAAGGCGGCATCCGTAAAGATATAAGGTTTCACCTTTACCTGGCTGAATATGTGTGGCGTTATAACCATCGTAACGAGAGCATTACGATGCAGAAGAAACAATTACTTAAATTACTTGAAATAGTCAACATTTAGTGGCTCTTTTGGGACTTTACCCATATAAAATTATAGAATGTCTATGCCACGGCTCCCGCGTAATCTCCAACTAATTACACTTCTTCTAATAATTGGCTGCACGGAAAATAAAAATATAACAACGCCTGAAAAGGTAGCCATTGTGAATGGTGTTGCAATTACCAGACAAGAATTAGTGAACCGCATAGAGTTAACGCTCCTGCCGGGGTTTAGCAAATTGAAAGGACGGAATAAACGGGTTTTAGATATATTGATTGATGAACTGGTTGTGAGTCAATGGGCTGAGAGAGAAGGTTTGACCGCTGCGCCGGATTACAAAGATGCACTGGATTTTATTACACAGCAGGCCCTTATTCGGGAACTATTCCTTGAGAAATTTAGGAAGCGTTCGGAACCCGATTCGGAACAAATTAATCAGGCGATTCAGAAATCAATCCAGCAATTGTTAATTCAGACACTATTTACTGAAAATCAGGCTATTGCTGAAAAGTGGATTCAATCAATAGACTCCGGCAAAACATTTAACGAGTTGGTGGAAGAATCAGAAAATAATCCTTTCATTCACATTAACAATTCATCATTTCAATGGGGGGATGGCACGGTACCGCTTGAAATTGAAAACATTGCCTACCAATTGAAGTTAGGTGAATCCTCAGATTTATTGCATTTAAACAATGTATTTATTATATTTACTATTAAGAGTATCATACGAGACGTTATTTTGACCGAATATAGTTATTCTTTAAAACGCCAATCTGTAAAAAAAGTACTCCAAGCACGCACTGAGAGTCGTTTAGCCAATGAATATGTGGACGGACTCTTAACTCATTTAAAGATTACACAGAGAGCTAATGGATTTCTTGAAGTATCACGATATATTGAGGAGAAATTAAGTAATAGTTCTGAAATGTTAGTCTACAATTCACCCGTTATTGGTGAGGAAATCAATTTTCCTCATGACTATAATTTAGAACTGGTTGTAGTAGAAACGCCGGATTTCACTTGGACAGGCAAGGATGTACTGAGCATAATAAGGAGGTACAATTATAAATTCAAAACAAAAAGCTCCGAGGATTTGCGAAATAACCTTAAACGGTTTTTGAAAGCAGCTGTCCGTGATCACTATTTGTCCAAGAGAGCAAAGCTGCTGGGTTTGGAATCGAACAAGCGTGTCAGGAAGGACAGTCAGGAATGGGCTCGATATTTTCTATATCTGAAAGGGGTTACAATTTTTGCGGAGAGAGATACAGCATTGACAAATCGCGGCATGATGGCTGATAAAATTATGGAGGTGCGAAGGTATGCAAATATTAGTATAAATCATAATTTATTGGAAACTATAGAACTGACTGGTATTCCAACACTAGTTTACTGGAATAGTGATATTGCACGGCAATTAGCTGTGCCACCCTTAATGGAATTCAGGTAATTCACAATTGATGGAAAATAATTTTATCTAGAAAGGTAAGGGATAGAAAATTAGAAAGTTAAAAATTAAAAGGCTCGGATCAGCCAATTATTATTCTCTATTATTGTAAAGTGACATGGCAAGTCTTGTCTCTTGTGTTTACGTATTTATCTGAAAAGGAGTAATTAAAAGGAGAGGTCGGTGGACCTTTTACTTTAACGCAATTTAAAGAATATTATGGACTCAACTTGATCACTGTGCGCTATCAAGGGATGATTGTCAAAGAAAATCGTAAAAATAATGTTTCATGTAGGTCTTTTGATTATTTTGAAAACTCCGGTCCAAGAACTAAGGGATAAACTTTGCTTGTTACAAGGTTTAGTTCGCGGCACAGCCGAAAGGTTCTATAATAAAGGGACTGTTTCAGAACCAGTTGCTGCTGGAACATCGCAATGTGGTATTCGGTGTCAGAGCAATGTGGGCCCAAATGGAATCAATCTTAAAAGACATTTTTGCTAGGTTGACTAGATAGCAGAGGTGTCTTGAAATAGCAGAGAGGAAGTTAGAATCAGTAGTGCGGGAGATAAAGCGGGAGAACTCGCAGAAAGTACTTGGCTGAGGAGAAGATCAATGTTGTCATGGAAGGGCTGCGGGATGTGGAGAGCATCTCGGCTATCTGCAGGCATGAAGGTATAGGGCCGAAACTGTACTATCCCTGGGGCAGTCCGCCGGCTGACGAATTCCTAGAGGCTGGCGAAAAACGGCTCAAGGGCGACACAATGCGGGTAGCCAAAAGCAGCGAAGTATCTGGTCTGCGTAATGAGAATGAGTAGCTGAAGGCCCTGGTGGCTGAAAACCGCCCTGGCCGGGCAGGCCGATGGCGGGGGAACCTGGCCCTGAAGAATCGTGTGCTCAAAAAAAGTCTGAGTGATACGGGCTCAAGCTTGGTCGCTACATGAGAGTGAGTCGAGCGGAGAAGATGGAGATCATTCGCACGGTGGAACAGTCTAGACTGTCGGTGAAGCGCGCCCTGGAGGAGTTGGGCGTTAACCGGTCCACCTGCTACAACTGGTATTGGCGCTCCAGCGAGGATGGATATGACGGACTTGGTGGCAAGCTTCCCAATGCCCGCAGGTTCTGGAATAAGATCCTAGAGTCAATGAAGGAGGAAGTGGTCCAGATCGCTTTGGAGCATCCAGACAAGTCTCCCCGGGAACTGGCGCCCTACATCATCGCCTGGGAACTGTTTAGCCTGGGCACCGACTGCTGTCTGAGAATGATCAGTGCTATATCGCAGCAGAGCTCAAGAAATTCCTGGAGAAGCATGGTATCCGGCATACTCGGGGGGCACCGCATCATCCCATGACTCAGGGCAAGATTGAGCGTTTCCATCGGGCTATGAAAAACGTGGTCAAACTCCAGAACTATTTTATGCTTTGGGAGTTAGAGCAGGAGATCGGTCGGTTCATGGAGTACTACAACAACGAGCGATACCATGAGTCACTCAAAAACCTAAAACCGGTGGATGTTTATGATGGTAGGGGCAAGCAGATCTTGGATCGGCGGGAGAAGATCAAGCAGAGGGCGCTTCGAATGAAGCGCGAATAAAACCTTGGAATTGCAGAATGTCTCTCTTAATTTTTAGCCGCAGTGCCCAAAAGACTCTGACCCGATACAGTCAGGATTTTGGTTTACTGAGCTATGTACAGAGATTCTCACTTGGGTTCGCTTTTTAACGCCTAATCTCTCGAGGATAATTATCGGTGGACCCTTTTAAACTTCTTATCACTTCTTTTACTTATTACATTTAATAAGGCCGGTCGTCGCTTCGGAATTCTGTAATGAATATTGATCTTCTGATAGTCCTTTCCTATTTTGTGGTCATTTTTATTATCGGGCTATATAAGAGCGCCGAGCAGAGCAAGGACGCCACAGCATACTTCCTAAGTGGTAGAAAACTGCGTTGGCCTTCAATCGCCATATCCACAATTGCTACTAATATTCAAGCGGGCCATTTTATTGGCATGGGAGGCGCCGCTTATGCCTACGGTTTAGCGCAGGCCAATTTTGAAATTGGCGCAATATTTGGGATTCTTTTGGCTACATTCTTTTTCGTTCCCCTGTACCTCCGGCTGAAAGTATTCACTCTCACGCAATTTTTTGAAGATAAATTTGGTAGCTTCGTAGCACTGAGTTATGCCATATTTTCGATTATATTATTTGGCATAATCTACTTGGGTGGTGCCCTTTATTGGGGCAGCTACGCCATAAACGGCATATTTACGGACCAGATCAGTTTCATCAGCCCGGATCCGGCTACACGATTATATATTATAGTTGTTTTCATGGGCCTGTTTTCAGCGGTCTATGTATATTTTGGCGGGCTGGCAGCAGTTGTGCGGACCGATATTATTCAAATGATCACCTTAATTGGCGGCTCTTTAATAATATTGGTAATGAGCATAAAAGCCGTTGGAGGCTTTTCAGAATTATATAATCCCGAACTCTATACCAATATCAGCACAGGCAAGGATCATTTAATGCACCTTTTCCTGAGCTCCGACCACCCCAAAATACCATGGACGGCAGTATTCTTCGGAATGCTGCTGATGCATATCCAGTACTGGGGCGCCAATCAGGTTATATTGCAAAGGTCGTTGGCGGCTCGCTCACTTAGAGATGCACAGATCGGATTGCTGGCCGGCGGTTTCTTGAAGTACCTGGTTGCAGCCCTTATCATCATTCCACCCATTGCCCTGGTAGGTTACTATCAACCCATAGAAGATACAGACCAGGCCTACGTTATCCTCGTAAATACGTTACTGTCACCAGGTATTCGCGGGTTTGTGCTGATGGGACTATTCGCATCTTTAATGAGTACGGTCGATTCAATTATCAATTCAGTGAGTACCTTAATATCATTTGATATCTATAAGCGTTGGATAAATAATAACGCGACTGATAGGCAGTTAATAGCAGTGGGCAAGAATTCAATATGGCTTTCGACAATGGCCGGGATATTATTTGCATTTTCCTTGATCTATATAAAATATCATGGCCTTGACTTTCCGTTATCGCACCTATTTAATGAGATATCATATCATATTAAGGCCGGTTTCACCGTTTTAATCCTAGCGGCCGTATTTTGCAGTAATGCTCCTAGAAAACTTGTGGCCACCGTTTTTGTTTCCAGCGCGGCTGTATCGCTTTTGTTCAAATATGTTCTTCTTCCAGATATCAATTATTTAAACCGGACAGGCTGGGTAATTGTTTTGGCCTATGGTATTATTGCAATTGTTTCATACTTCTCAAAGGGTCAACGGATCAAATGGAATGAAATGATAATAATTGAATCCAGGACGGTAGGTTACCTCGGGATAGCGCTTGGATTAAGTTTGGTCGCACTAAACATAATATTTCGATAGTGGGGGATTTGACCAATTAAAATCAAATTCACAGGGACTGGCGATGGCAGAGGGGTCCCAAATATAGGCTGCAAATGCGATCATTGCACGCTAGCAAGGGATGTGGGCGGCAAAAATCGTAGAAATAATGTATCGGTAATCATATCGAATGGAGAAGATGTGATCCTGTTGGATACTCCTTCCTCTATCGGCGAAATATTGAATAGGGAGAAAATATTTCATATAAGCGCGATATTTCTATCCCACAAACATTTTGACCATATAGGGGGATTGACCTTTTTTGAGTATTGGCCGGAGCAATTACGCGTATATGGAAATATGTCAGTTCTGGGGAATTTTGAGATAACGGATAGACTGCAAGACAACTGCAAATTTCAAGTGCTAAATGATAGGGCGTCAATTAAAATAAACAAGATCAGGGTCACCCCGTTTGAGGTTAAACATAAAGTTCCTACTTTTGGATTTGTTGTTCAAGAAAACAATAAATCCATTGTCCATTTTAGTGATAAAGAGAATTCAGAGTTATCCGAGTACCAGAGGAGACTTTTAAAAAAGGCACAGGTTGCCGTTTTTCACACTGTTGTTTATGAAGGCGGGACAGACCATATTGATGTAGTAGGTGTAATTGGGATAGCCCAAGAATATCCAGCATGTCGTTTTGTTATTACCCACATCGGGCATAATAATTATGTGCACGACGTGTTGGTAAAGAAACTTTCTAAATACAAAAATATAATTGTCGCATATGACGGGATGGAGATTATATTATAGTGTTATTTTATATCCAGCGATTACAAGTCGGTGCCAAAGCTGCCTCCCTTTATGATCCCAATTGTCGGCACATCTGCCCCTGTAAATACGCTCTATTTAATTAGCGCCGTTTCGTTCCATAAATACATTTGTCTGGATTTAATTCTTCACAAACAATAAGCAATTATCATTTGTTGAAATTGAACTATCTATTTATAATTCCATTCTATATTGCCTGCACAGAAGGTGACCCAGTTGCCGAAGTGGTTGCTGAAGTAAATGGTGTCACAATAACAAAAGCAAAATTAGTCCCCCGCATTGAACTCACTACAATGCTTAAATCTAGCCCCGGTATGGACTTAGTTGATGAAGCGCTAAGCATTTTAATTGATGAGATTCTAGTAAGTCAGTGGGCCAAATAAACGACTTACATCAAAATGAGGACTATTATAATCGAATCTCTTTTACTCGAAGGCAGGCATTAATAAGAGAGCTATATTATCTAGAGATAAGAGGTCAGAGTATCCCTTCACAAAGTGAAATCGAAGATGCCCTTCAAAAATCACTACAGAAATTGACGATAGGCATATTATTGACACAGGAGCATGGCATTGCGAATGAATGGGGTAAATTAAAACGTGCCGGAAGAACGTATGAGGAAATTAAAGATGTATATGATGGGAATATCTACGTACAGGACTCGGTGTTGTCATTTCATTGGGGGGATAGTAATGTTCCTAGGGAGATTCAAAAGATAGCTTATGAAACGACTGTTGGAGAGATCTCGGATATATTTGAGGTTCCTTTCGGATTCGGTATGTTATCGGTTAGAAAAAGAATAACGGATATATTCATTAACACTTACGCCCACAACCAGGACAGGCAAGTGATATCTAAAATAATACAGGCCAGAAAGGAGGATATCTTCGCCAGCGTGTACACAGAGAAGCTCTTAAAGAACATTAAAGTAGAGCAGATTGGATCCGGTTTCAAAGAAGTTAGTGGGTATCTAGCAACTAGGGCCAAATTGAATAATGAGGAAGAAGGCGGTGGGAGGTATGTTAAGGATATAGAGCTGCAATCTAACAAATTGTATGATCTTTCACTAGTAACAATAAAATCTCCTGATTTTGAATGGAATGGCTATGATGTACTTAGTTTATTAAAACAATATAATTATTCGGTGGATGCTGATGGTATAGAATCAATTAATAAACCTTTATCAGTATTTCTAAAAAGTGTCGTCCGGGACCACTATTTAGCGGAAAGGGCCGAGCATCTAGGAATGGCATCGGCTGTGCGCGTTAGGAATGATATAGAAATGTGGAGCCGTTATTATTTATACCTGGAGGGTGTAAAACAGATGATTAAAGATGATAAGTATAAGGTCGAAAAGCGAATGATAAGTGAGGAAATCGATAAAATGCGCTCGCGGGCAAATATTGTCATAAATCACGAATTGGTCAAAACAATAACAGTAACGGAGATCCCAATGCTAGTTTTTTGGAACACAGATATCAGCAAGAATTTGGCGGTACCGCCATTGATCAGGTTTTAATATTATGAGCTATGATATTATCATAATAGGGCACTTTTCGAATGACAAGCTTGTAATCCGGGGCGTTGAAAAGGAAGCACCGGGAGGCGCCGTCTATTACGGGGGTTTGGCTTTAGGGAAGATGAATATTCGATCGGCAATCATCACCCTGCTTAATAACGAGGACTTCCACAAGTTAGACATATTAAAGAAAAACGGGGTTGATGTGTTCGCCCACGAATCCGAGTTAACAAGCGGGATCAGAAACAGATACGTTACGGACGACCTTGATAAAAGGATTTGTGAACCACTTACATTTGCCGGAGCGTTTAAAGAAGAACATGTCACGAATATTGACAGTAAAGTTTTGCATATAGGATCGCTTATGGCCGGGGAAGTATCGCTCAGCCTGGTTCAATACATAACGAAAAGATTTCCCAAGGTGTCTCTGGACCTGCAAGGATTCCTGCGGGTCAGGCAAGGCAAGGAACTGAAGTTTGCCGATTGGCCTGAAAAAGAGCAGGGATTAGCTAGTATTCATACTGTAAAAGCGGATTCCGTTGAAGCTGAGGTGATTACAGGAGAGAAAAACCTCTCTATTGCTGCCCGAATGATAGCCGGTTGGGGCCCCAAAGAAGTGCTAATTACTCACTCGGAGGGCTTGTTGGTTTACGCGGGGGGAGAAGTGTTTGAAGCGCCTTTCGTGATTCGTTCTTTGGACGGACGCACGGGGCGTGGAGATACATCTATTGTCGCCTATCTGGCCCGGCGATTGACTTCCTCGCCGGAGGATTCGTGTAAGTTTGCGGCTGCAGTGACATCCCTAAAACTGGAAAAGGAGGGCCCCTTTGATAGGACCTTTGAAGATATATTAGATAAAATTGACCGAGACTATTAGCGCCCGGAGACATAAATGACTATAGTATTATGAAAATATTATGACCGGGGAATCATTCCATCAAGGCCACGGTCAGCCAATGGAAGAAGCGTTATCCGAATTATGTGCTAGGATAGATGGTAATGTGGGCCTGGATCGTTATGGAGGATTACTGGAAAATTAGGCCGAAAATAGACAATGCATTAGTGCCGAGGGGTGCAATCAGACAGCGGCTGCAGCTAATTTGACCATCAGGGGGCCGGCTAAACCTGGGGACGCCGCCCTGGGCTCCACAGGTGACAAGTACCTGCGGCTGCTGGCGGATACCTGGTCATTCCTTTTCTGGAAATTGGCCAGTCGAATTTTAGGGGGCTGATGATGGCGGGCCTGCCCTCCAGGCTTGTTACCGAGCGGCCAATCCAAGTTAAATTATACCCACAATGATATAAGGAGAGCATCGTGAGCAGGACCCTACTTCACTTACTGCCGCCGGCCGGTAGTGTGGCGTTAATGATCACCTTTATCACCTACCTCCCCGCCCAGGAAAGCGGCGCCGTGCCTACCCGGGACCAGGTCGAGGAACGCCATACCTGGAACGTGGCGGATATCTTTGCCACCGACGAGGCTTGGGAAACCGCCTTCACCGACGCCCAAGGCCGGTTGGCCGATTTCGCCCGGTTCGAAGGCCAACTGGGCAAGTCCGGCGCCAAACTGTTGGCCGGCCTGCAGCTGCGGGACGAGGTGGGCCTCAAGTTTGACCACCTGTACAGCTACGCCGCCCGCCATCGAGACGTTGATCTGGCGAATTCTGCCAACCAGTCGCGGGGCCAACGGATCGAAGGACTATATACCGAGTTCTCCAGCGCCACCGCTTTCATGGAGCCGGAGATCGTGGCCATCAGTGATAAAAAACTGGCCAAGTTCGTGAAAAAGGAGGCCGGGTTAAGGGAATACAGCCATCACCTCGATGACCTGCGGCGCCAGCAGGCCCACGTGCTGTCCAAGGAGCAGGAGCAGATCATGGCCCTGGCCCAGGACATCACCGGCGGGCCCCACGACGGCTTCAGCATGCTGACCAACACCGACTTCACCTGGGGCAATATCAAGGACGCCCAGGGGCAGGATGTGCAGATGTCCCGCAGCCGGTATTCACTGTACATGACCTCCGGCGACCGCCGGGTGCGCCGTGACGCCTATCGGGAACTTTACGTGCCGTTCCAGAGCCACCTGAACACCCTCACGACCCTGTTGAATGCCGAGATCAAAGTGTCGCTGTTCCGGATGAAGGCCCGGAACTACGAGAATATGTTGGAGGTGGCCCTCGACGGCCCCAATGTGCCTACCGAGGTCTATCACAACCTGATTGCAGCGGTGAACGACAACCTGGAGCCGCTGCACCGCTGGGCCGGCATCAAGAAGCGGGTGCTGGGGGTGGACGAGCTGCATCCCTATGACACCTATGCGCCGTTGTTCCCGGAGGTGGAAAAAACCTACACCTATGAGGAAGCCCAGGCCCTGGTATTAGCCGGGCTCGAACCGTTGGGTGACGATATCCTGGCCATCGTCCAGCGGGCCTTCGACGAGCGCTGGATCGACGTCTACGAAAACCAGGGCAAACGCGGCGGGGCCTACTCCAGCGGGACGTACGGGGTGCACCCCTATATCCTGTTGAACTTCAACGGCACCCTGGACGCGGTATTTACCCTGGCCCACGAGCTGGGGCACACCATGCATTCCTACCTGTCGGCCCAGAACCAGCCCTACATTTACTCGGACTACCCCACGCTGGCGGCTGAGGTGGCATCCACCGCCAACGAGGCGCTTTTGATGCAATATCTGTTGGATAATGCCCAGAGCGACGCCGAGAAGCTGTCGTT
>JACZSB010000208.1 GCA_022574435.1 Fidelibacterota bacterium | reverse complement strand
ATTGAGCAACAACTCCACAGCTTCGCTCTTGAACTCCCGCGTGAATTGCCGCCTCGATCTCTTGTCCTCCACCATAGATACCTCCATTACTGCCATGTGAATCTATGACTTCTTGGGGTGTCCACTAAAAGGTAGCAACTTGGTCCGATCCGGACACATAGGTAACAGTTTATTATCAGGACATAGGTAACACTGCGTTAGGTTATCGTCAGCTAAAGGAGGCTGACGATGGGCTGGAAGGAGAGCAGTGTTATGGACGAACGATGTAGATTTGTGTTGGATGCCATGGCCCGGGGGGCCAATATCTCGGAGTTGTGTCGGCGCTATGGTGTGAGCCGCAAGACCGGCTACAAGTGGCTTGAGCGTTATCAGCAGGAAGGTCCCGCCGGTTTGTACGACCGGTCGCGGCGGCCGCACAACAGCTCTTTGGTTACGTCGGGGGAGATGGTGTTGGCGGTAATCCGGTTGCGCCTGCAATGGCCCACCTGGGGGCCGAAGAAGATAAGAGTGCTGTTGTTGCGGCGGTATCCGCAGACGGAAGTACCGTCGCAGAGTACTATTGGCCGGATACTGTGGCTCTGTGGACTGGTGAAGGCAAAGGGTCGCGGCCGACCCCGGCGTTGGCATCCGGGCGATGGACGCGGGGTTGCAACGGCGCCCAATGACTTGTGGACGGTTGATTTCAAGGGTTGGTGGCACACCCGGGATGGGCGTCGCTGCGAACCGCTGACCATTCGGGACGGGTACAGCCGGTATGTGCTGGCGCTTCAGGGGATGACCAGCACCCTTAGTGATGGTGTGCGCCGAGTTTTTGAGGAGGTATTTGAGCAGTACGGCCTGCCCAAGGTCATCAGAAGCGACAACGGCGGACCATTTGCGTGTACCAGGGCCCTGGCGGGGCTGACCCGCCTGAGCGCCTGGTGGAAGGCTCTGGGCATCGGCCTGGACCGGATCGAGCCGGGCCACCCGGAACAGAATGGAGGCCATGAACGCATGCATCGAGACATCAGCCAGGAGCTGCAATCGATAGGCGGCCGGGACTTGAAAGATCAACAGGAGCGATTCGATCTGTGGCGGGTTGAGTTCAACACCCAGCGGCCTCACGAGGCGCTGGAGATGAAGACCCCCACCCGGTTGTATCGTCTCTCGCCTCGGTTGTATACCGGTGAGAGGCCCCAGGTTGTTTACCCGGCGCACTTTCAGGTACGCCCCGTGCGGAATAATGGCGATATTCGCTTTGCCGGTGGGCGCCGGTTTGTCAGCGAGGCCCTAGCGGGGTGGCCAGTGGGCATCGAATCGTTGGAACAAGGACGGATCCGAGTGTGGTTCGCCGATCTGTGCCTGGGCGAAACGGACGCTTCGTTGCGATCCCCGCTCCGGCCTACGGCCTCCGCTGGGATCGAAACATGAGCAATAACTGTTACCCATGTGTTGATAATAAACTGTTACCCATGTCCTGGTTCGTTCACACTTCTTCCCTCACCCCCTCAATGCCAAGGGCTGCAAAACCATTTGAAGGCCGTCGAGGATTTCAAGGACTCGCCGGGCAGATAAGTTACCGATCCTCTCGATCAACTCCTGCTTATCCACGGTATAAATCTGTGAGACATTCACCACGCTCTGCTTAGGCAGGCCCGCCTCTCTAACTTGAAGCAGCACGTTTCCTGGTGCTTTCGCACGTTGTAGGTTCGAAGTGAGCGCACAGACCACCGCCGTGTTTATAGAACTGCGGTTAAACAATTCGTTTTGAATCACCACGAAGGGGCGGCGATTGCCGGGCGCAGAACCCAAAGGCTCGCCTATGTCCAGCCAGTAAACATCGCCCTGTTTGATCACCACTCTTCCCGCTCAATCAGTCTCCCCAGCCGGGCCTTCATGGCCTTGGCCAGCTCACGCTCCTCATCGTCCGGTTCTTCCCCATACACCTGGTTCAGCTGCTCCAGCATGCGCCGGTTTTCCCTGGCTTGCAGGAATTCTCGCACGGCCAACGTAAAGACCCCACTGCGTGAGAGATTCATCTCCTTGGCTGTGTTCTTCAGCGCCTCAAACAAATCTTCCGGCACTGAAATCGCTGTTTTCACTGTTGCCATTGGTTATACCTTTTTTACTACCATAGGTATAACTTAAGGTATTATATATAGTAATACAAGTATAAACAACCCGCCTTCCTGCCTACTGCCACTGCCACTGCTACTGCCAGTGCCAGCTGTTGGAGCGTAGCGGAAATCCCGCCAAGGGCGGGGCCACTTCTTCAAAAAGCCGGCCACAAGTCCGCCATGGTCCGTAGCCCGGTCGGTAACCGTAGCACCAAAGGTATGGCGTTCACCGTGATGGCCCCGGTAGCCACGTCGCCGGCTTTCCCGCCGTTAAAAATGCTCTCCAGCGGAGGATCGCCCTGCAGTCGAATGCGATCGTAGGACTGGGGCTCACCTACCGCCGCCCGGAACACCAACCTGATCACTTCCCGGTCCCCCATCGTGCCCGTGCCAACCTGGTAAACGCCCGCCACCTGCCCCTGCTCAATGGACAGGTATTCGGTATTCAACGCCCGGTCGGCGATCACTGGTTCAATACTCTCCGCCGTTTTGACCAGCCGCCAACCGAGCCCGGCCGCCAACAGCTGTATCGAGGCCGTCAGTCCGGCGTGCCCGAAATTGCCCCCGGCTACCCGCGCCTGGAACTGCTCCACAGTTAGCCCGGCGCCGATCTTGCGCTGGAACGCTTCCCTACGGGGGGCGGCGTCCTGGTAGCGCTCCACCAGCACCGAGTCCACCCGCCGGGCGACACGGCTGATCACAACCGGTAGGAAGTCCATCAGGAAACCGGGGTTGACGCCGGTGGAGAGCACCGCCACCCCACTTTCGCGGGCCGCCGCGTCGATCTTTGCCGCCTGCCGGGGATGACTGTCCCAGGGATAGACCAGCTCCTCACAAGTGGACACCACGCTCAGGCCGCGCGACACCAAGTCCAGCACCTGGGGCGTGATGCTCTCCATGCGCGAGGTGGTGGTCACCACGGCCACCTGGGCGCTGGTCTCCGCCAGAGCCTCACCAACGCCGGCACTTATTCGGTAGCCGGGCAGGTCACCGGCTTTGGCGGGATCGGTGTCGACTAATCCCACGATCTCGAAAGCGGGTCGTTCCTTGAGAATCTCGTGCACGGCCAGGCCGATGTAGCCCAGCCCCAGCTGTAGTACCCGTATCGCTTGGCCCATCGCTGGCTTTCACACTCTTCTAGTGTGTGGTAACACAAAATGATGTTTTGGATGCATATCTGGTGAAAATTTATGCATGGAAATTACCGATGCACAATATCGTCGTATAGAGGATTGCCTTCCGCGGCAACGGGGAAATGTAATTCTATCAAATCTACAAGTAATCAACGCGATTCTGTTTGTCGCTGAACAGGGCTGCAATTGGCGGGGCCTGCCGAAACGGTTCGGCAACTGGCATACCATTTACACCCGGATGAATCGCTGGTCCAAGGCCGGCGTGCTGGATAGGATCTTTGCGAAACTGCAGGAGGAACAGATCGTCCGGATCAAGATCGAAGCGGTTTCCTTGGACAACACCATCGGAAATGTGCATCCCGCAGGTGCGGGACCGGTGCTGTAACAAAAACGGCCCACAGGCCATCGGCCAATCACGAGGTGGCTGGACCACCCAGATTCATATGGTTGCCCCAAATGCTCGGGTGCCCATAACCTTTTCTCTCGTGAGGCCGCCGACGCAACGAGATAAAGCGATTATTTCATCGCCTCGAGGGATTTCGATGGATTTACGTTCGCTTCGATAAATTCGCTATAATCCGCTTGCCGGCGGATCGCCGCCATACAATTCGCGCTTATTGCAGAGGCATTCGGATAGTGTTAACGCTTCCTAGCAATTATCTGTCTTTTCGCAGCTTCCACGAGCTCTTTTTGGATCGTTCTCCTTAAGGGCCAGGCCCTGAGGTTGCCGGCAGTAGCTATGCGCTTAGCAGCCGCTCGGGAAAAGGTGAGAGAAACGCTGATTCTCGCTGCTATAAGGCTGCCGCTAGTTAACAGCCAGAGGCTTTCATAAATTTCGAGACACTCCTCCTGCGTAAATCCAATAAAATCCTCACATAGATCCCCTTCCATCATCAGAGCCAGCTCCCCGGCGTCGAGAGTGTAATCAAATTCTACTGTATCTATGAATGTTTCTCCATCATCGGAATAGGTCGAAATAATGGTCATCACACCGTTTTCGACTTCCCAAGTATCAGTCGTTGAATAGGTACTATCTTCTAAATCGATTACAGTTCCATCCGCATTGAAAACCAGCGTGATTTGATATTCAGATTCAGGGATATTAAAAGGGACAGACGTCGGCACATTTGCCGGAATATTAATCGTGGCTGCAGCCAGTGTCCCGTCGGCAGTAATGCCGGCGCTGGAGTCTGCGGTATAAAACTGGATGTTATCTACAGCCACTGTATATGTACTCAAATCAATGCTAAAATTGAGATCTGAAGTGTTGTAAAATATAGGACTTTCTGAACTTATATTTGCAATAAAAAAAGCCGAGGATTTACCATCAATAATGGCTAGGCTAAGGAAATAATTTGCATCCTCAAGATCAAGGGGACCAAACTCGGCCGCAAAAACAGATACAAAATTTGAATCCGTATAAAAGCTTAAATAGGTTAGTGTTGTGGTATGTGCGCCGGTAATTGAAATGGAACCGTTCCCTTCTGCAAATTGATCAACTAAAATCTGGTCTGAATTGGTCGTGATGATTATATCAAACTCCGCCGAAGTTTGGTTCCATGTACCAACAATTTCATCTGGATGTTTAGTATCGGCTGGGTCTTCCTGGTCTGCACACGTCCAGAAAACCATGCTGACGAAAATGATTAAGGGGAGAAAACGGATTGATTCCATTATTCAGCCTCTCAATTTTCTAAGCTCACGATATTGTGCCATGTATTGACAAATTAATTTATTCCAGTTATTCCTTGCAACAGAAAGATTTGTCATTTCCGAAACATAGCTCAATGCCGGTAATGAGAGTTTTGGCATATGATCCCCTTTAATGACCTGCTCCTCTTTAGCGCCGCTTCCGCACCTTTCGATTTAATCAGCCCGCTGTTTAGCAGGTACGGCTAGGTCTATTTAGCCCAGCCCCAATTGCAGTACCCGTATCGATTGGTCCATCGCTGACTTCCCTACACTTCTGGTTACTTGGCCAACGCGGGTCCGGCTTCGGGGCCCAACATGGCCGTGCGCACCAGTGGTACCGGGGGCGCGCCGTAGGACAGAAATTGGTCGTG
>JACZSB010000207.1 GCA_022574435.1 Fidelibacterota bacterium | reverse complement strand
ACTTCCAGATTGAGCGGATGACATTTGAAGGCGATTACAACGCCAAAGCGAGCTTGCTGTCTGATGGAAGCGGCCTGGTGATGGTGCACCGCAGGAACGGCGTATTTCATATCAGTTATCTGGACCTGAAAACAGGTAGGTTAAACGTGCTGACCGAAACCGAACTGGATGAATCCCCCAGCGTCGCCCCCAATGGCAGTATGCTGATCTATGCCACCTTGTTAAATGATCGGGGAATTCTTGCGGCTGTTTCAATTGATGGTGGCGTAAAGTTCAATTTACCCTCCAGTGAGGGGGATGTACGTGAACCTGCCTGGTCACCAAAAAAGAGAAGAATATTTAATCCGATTCCCGATAGCCGGTCGATACAAGGACTCCCGGGTTTGTCTAAAAGGGAGACAAATTGATGGGGATACGTGAATTTGCCGATAAATTTGTGGTTTAATCCGCATGTAGGCCTGTTGGTCGTATACATTGCGTCGACGACAGGTATTTGGTCCTTTGAGCAATAGGAGCTAATCATGGGAATAACTAAAATTCGTGGCTTGTTTGTAGCTGGCCTCACAGCTGTGTTGTTGGCTGGATGCGCCAGTAATGAGCCCGACGATGGCCCCGGGATGGATCCGGGTACAGAGGCTCCCGCCGAGGCGATGGTGCCTGAAACCCAGCCTGAACCGACTCCGGAACCGGCCAAGCCCATGGTAGATCGTGGCAAGATAGTAGTACCGCTGGATGAAATGGGCAGTGCAACGGAAACATTAACGGGTATTTTCCATTTCGACTTTGACCAGGCCATCGTCAAGAGAGCGGGTCATTCAGAGTTAAACAGACATGCAAAAGTGCTCTCTGGCAACAGCATGCTGCAAGTCAGGCTTGAGGGTCATGCAGATGAACGAGGAACCAGGGAATACAATCTGGCTCTTGGTGAGCGCCGGGCTAATGCCGTCCGGGCGTACTTGGTTGCCCAGGGCGCATTACGCTCTCAGGTTGAAGTCGTCAGTTACGGTGAAGAGAAACCGGTGAATTCAGGTCACAACGAGAGTGCGTGGTCGCAGAACAGGCGCGTAGAACTCGTTTATCGTTAACAACCCGCGGGCATCCCATGATCGATTTTCGCCCGCGGTCCAGCTCGGTTTTTAGTGGTGTGTTTCGCCTGTTTCCCACAGGTGGCACACCATTTTTGATTTTACTGTTTCCTATCGCCGTTAGTTCGCCGCTCGTGCAGGCAGCACAAAATCCGATTGTAGTTGAATCTTTATCTGCAGAAAACACGGCTACTATCGTAACAGCTTCTGAAATGGTGCCCTACCGGATGCCAATAGATGAAGATCCTGCCCCCCGGATAAATGGCCTGGAAGGTCAATACCAATTGCAGTTATTGCAAAGGGAGGTGATGGAACTACGCGGTCTTGTGGAAGAATTAAACCACCAGATGAAAAGGATGCGCACCACCCAGGAAGATCGTTATCTTGAATTGGATGGACGTTTCCAGGATTTACGTCAGCAGATGGGTGACAGAAAAGCAGGTCCTCGCTATGGCGTAACAGTCGGTGAGACAGGATCAGGTGCGGTTTCAGGGGTTCCTGATGCTACCGGAACCGATGAAAAACCCCTGTACGAAATGGCCCTGGAACTGATACGAAACCGGCAATATGACCTTGCCATAACGCAGTTGCAAGCAGTGATCGCGGGATATCCCGATGGCAATTATGCGCCCAATGCATACTATTGGCTGGGTGAAGTCTACGCTGCGAAACCGGATCCGGATTACGACAGTGCCAGGCAAGCTCTGGCGCAGGTTGTCACGTTTTTCCCCGATCACCGCAAAGTCCCGGATGCTCTATTCAAACTTGGCAAGGTTTACCATCTTATGGGGGACTGCGATCGTGCAGCAGACCTGCTTAAGCAGGTGATTGAACAGCAGCAAGGCAGATCCGTTGCGAAACTCGCTGAATCCTATCTGAAGGACAAGGTCAGCTGCGAGTAACGGGAAAGGGTCGATTTATCTGGCTGGCCACTGGGCGGCTCGCTTCTCGATAAATGCCCTGGCGCCTTCCTTGCGGTCTTCGGAATTCATTACCCGGGTCTGTACAGAATCAGTAATCTGGTCTATGGCGCCGTAGTCCAGTGATGAGGCGCGGATCATTGATTCTTTCATCCCTTGCACGGCAACCGGGCTTAGTTCACAAAACCGATTTGCTATTTTTTCAGCCTCGATCATCAGTTGATCCTTGGCAACGATTTTGTTGATCAGGCCGACATCATAGGCACGTTGTGCGCTGATTCGTTCTGCCAGCAGGAGTAGCTCGGAGGCAATTGCCCAGGGCATGATTTTGGGAAACCAGGCACAGGGAATTGTGGCGATGCCCCATTGCGGTTCCGGCAGCCAGAATGAGGTGTCTTCGGTTGCGATCCTGATATCCGTATCCAGGGCGATCCACAAGCCGTACCCGACGACATGACTGTGCAGGGCGGAGATGATGGGCTTGTAGATTTTTTGCGTCTGCGTAATATCCGGGAATTCACCCGTGTATTTATACTCGTCGGGAACACCGTCGGACAGATCCGCCCCGGCACTGAAACAGCGGCCGTTACCGGACAAGATGGCGACTTTTAGTGAGTCATCATCGCGAAAGTCAGCCCAGACCTCACCCAGTTCCCGGTGCATCGTTTCGTTCATGGCGTTGAGCTTCTCCGGGCGGTTCATCGTGATGTAGGCGATGCCCTCTTTGATCTCGTAGATGACCTCTTTATCCGGCATGGTGCAACGCTCCTTCCTGTCAAGTTATTAGCGTTCAGCTATCAGGCCGGAATCGGCTGCTGATGGCTGACTGCTGATAGCTAAATAATCCGGGATCCTGTGGGTTTGGTGCCGATGGTCCCTTGCTCCTCCAGGGCGGTGATCTCCTTAACCGTCATCCCCAACAGGTCTCCGTAAATCTGATGGTTGTGCTCTCCCAGGGTGGGCGATGGCCAGCGGACCTGTCCCGGTGTGGCCGACATCTTCCAGGGAATACCGGGGTACATCTTGCTGCCCACCTGACGATGGTTCACGCTGACGAAAGTGCCCCGGGCCCGGTAGTGGGGGTCTTGCAACACGTCGGGTCCACGCAACACCGGACTGGATGGAATACCGGCTTCCTGTAAGGTCCGGCTTACCTCGTAGGCTTCCCGGTGCTTCGTCCAATCGGAGATCAACTCATCCAGCTCGTCCTGCCGTTGCAGGCGGTCAACTGTGGTGGCGAACCGGGGGTCGGAGGCCAGCGCCGATCCGCCCAAGATACCGGCCAAAAGGCGCCATTGCTGGTCGCCGGTCACCGAGATAGTTACCCACCGGTCTTCACCAGCGCAGGGATAGGCGTTGTGGGGCGCAAAGTGAGGCGATCGGTTGCCTCGACGCTCCGGTTCTACGCCGGTGATCTGGTAGGCCAACACCTCGCCGCCGATCAGGGATATGGCCGATTCCTGTTGCGAAACGTCGATGAACATACCTTTGCCGGTGCGCCGGCGGTGGCGCAGGGCCGCCAAAACCACCCCGGCGGCGTGGGACCCGGTGATCGGGTCCCCGTGATTGATGCCCGACTTCATCGGTCCTTCGCCTGGGTATCCGGTCATGTGGGCCATGCCCGATAGCTGCTCTTGGCCGATGCCGTAGGCCAGGTATTTTTGCCAGGGGCCGGTGTTGCCGAAGGCCGGCATGGACACGTAGATCAGGTCGGGACGGAACCGGCGTAACTCCTCGTAGGTATAGCCCAGGCGGGCCAGGCTGCCCTGGCGGAAATTCTCCACCAAAACGTCGCTGATCGACACCAGCTCCTCGAAGACCCGCTTGCCCGCCTCCCCGGTTAGCTCCAGGGTGATTCCGTACTTGCTCATGTGCAGCATGTTGAACCAACCGTTGCGGTTCCAGGGTTCCTCCCCAGGCTCGCCGTCGGGGTACGCCGCAATCCCCCTGGCCGGGTTGATGGGTCCCCGATGGGAGTCGTAAACGCTCAACGACTCCATCTTGATAACTTGGGCGCCCATGTCGGCCAGTAGTTTGGTGCAGTAGGGGCCTGCCCAAATCCGGGACAGGTCGAGGATTCGATAGTTGGTCAGGGCCTGTCTTGTGGTGGCGGAATGGGTCTGCTGGGTCGTGGCCACCTAAATCACGCCCTGTTTCAAGAGTTGGTCCACCTGATCCTCCGAGTAGCCGAGCCGGTCCATTAGTATTTCTCTGGTGTGCTGCCCCAGCAGCGGCGCCGGTTGATATACCCAGGCGCCAACTTGAGGCTCCGGGTTGACCGGAGGGCCGGGATATTTCAACTTGCCGGCCACCGGATGGTCCAGCTCCACGAAATAGTCTCGGGCGGTTAGCTGTTCCATCTCTAAGATGTCCTGCATGGTGGCCACAAAGGCCAGCCCCAGCCCGTGCTCTTGGCCGGCCTTGAAGATGTCCACTTTGTCGTGGTCCAGCAGCCAGGGCAGCATCAGGGCGTCGACCTCGTCGGCGTGGACCATGCGCCCGTAGCGGGACTCGAACCGGGGATCGGCCAGCTCCTCCCGCTCCATGATGTTGGCGATCTCCGGCCAACGTTGGTCCGGGCCGGCGATGATGCCAACGTAGCCGTCCCGGCAAGGGTAGATTCCCCAGGCGGCCCGCCCATAGCCGCGGTTGCCCACGCGGGTAAACTCCTCGCCGGAATAGCTGTACTGCATCAACGCGTTTTCCAGAATGTTGGTGGCGTATTCGGCAATGGAGACATCTATGTGCTGGCCCTCGCCGGTGTCCTCGGCATACATCAAGGCCGTCATCGTGGCCACGAAAGCGTTCTGGCCGGCCCCCAGTTGGGCCAGGGGCGCCCCTTCCTTGAGCGGCTCCATGTCGGGCTCGCCGGTGATGTTCATCAGCCCGCCCGACGCGTATAAATTGATTTCCGTGGCTTTCCAGTCCCGGTAGGGTCCGGTCTGGCCGTAGTTGGAGATGGAGGTCATTACCAGGCTGGGGTTCAGCTCCCGCAATGTCTCGTATCCCAACCCCAGTTTTTCCATGGTCCCGGGAGCAAAGTTCTCCACCACAATGTCGGCCGAGGCCAGCAACCGTTTCAGAATGCCCAGGCCCTGCTCGGACTTGAGGTTCAGGCTCAAGCTCTTCTTGGAGGTGTTCAAATAGAGGAACCAGGCCCCCGTTTCTTGTTCAGTCTGTGAGGATGTTAATCCCGCCGGTTCACCGCTTTGTAAAGGGGGGATAGGGGGAATTTCACTTCCATTAGGTTTTGCGAAGGGACCAAATTGCCGGACAGGCTCGCCGCCGGCGG
>JACZSB010000206.1 GCA_022574435.1 Fidelibacterota bacterium | reverse complement strand
CCTGGTCCTGCTCTTTCAGCGCCGGGGTGATGTAGTCCGGCTGTTCGCCCACCTGGGACGCCAGCACCGGCCGGCTGGCGGGGGTCATGCGATGGCGTTGCCCCTGGCTGTCGGCGGTGTGGGAGATCTTTTTGCGGAAGGTATAGGCCGCGTGGTATAGCGTCCGGGTGAGCTGGGCATGGGTGGAAAGGTTTAGGGTCTCGCCGAAGATCGGGTTGCGGGCCGGGTCCAGGGCCAGGGCGATGGCCTCGTCATCGGACAGCGCGGCTGTGGGACGGCCCAGCACTTCCCGCACTGACGCAGCCATCACCTGCTCGCCGTTGGCTTTATAATCCACCAACCTAGAAACCCGCCCCTCCAGTGAGGTATCGAACTCGGTGGCGAAAGTTGGCGCGGGAGCCTGGTCGTTCACCCAGGGGAACTCGGCGAAATCCTCGGGCGCCAGCGGCTCCTGCAGGATAATCTCGTACCCGGGGTCATGCTCCAGCACCGCCTGCACCATCTGCTCCACCACCCGCTGCTGCTCCCAGGGAACGCCCGCCACCTGGCACACCCGCCAGTAGCGCAGCATGGTGATGCCGCTCACCGTGTGGTACAGGTAGGTCAGCGTGCCCACCGGCGCCACGTAGCGGGCTACTTCCTGGGCCTTTTTCTCGATGGCCCGGCGGTATTTATCGGGCTGCTTGGCCCGGGCCGGGAAGAGGCGGAAATACTCGGCCTGGGCCGCCGGGAACAGGGCCTTGCGCAGGCTGTGGTAGGCCTCCATCTGGAGATCGACGGTGGCCAAGTAGTGTTCCCGGGCGGCGCTCTTCAGCGGCGGTACGAACACCGCCTCCCGCTTGAGGCGCACGTAGCGCTGGCTCACCTGTTCGGAGTTATAAAACGGATGGCTATGGAGGAACGCCCAGACGAAGTGCCGGGAGACGTTACCGATGGCAAACTGGAACTGGGCGTGCTGGAGGGTGGTGTGATGGCCGGCGGCGTAAATCGACTCAGCGATAGCCCGGTCCCGCCCATCGGGGGCCAAATCGATCTGGTCGTCGGTGATGATGCCCTTACCGCTGTAGCAGGTGCGGGCAGCGGCCACCACCCCCTTGAATGGGGACGCAAAGGCCTTGGTGAGGGTTACCTGGGGCTCGGTGGCTGACGGGGCGATCACTGCGCCGGGATCGAAATAGGGTGCCACAGTGCCATGCCGGTCATTGATCCGCTCAGCGAGGGCTGTTGTTGTAAAGTTCCAGGAAGGCCCGGCACAGGGCCGCGTTGCCGGCCACCAGCCCCGGTTTGATCAACACCTGCTTCTGATTATAGCGCAGCTGGTCACCGGTGAGACACAGCAGCTGGCCGCCGGCCTCACTCAGGATGCAGTCTCCGGCGCAGACATCCCACTCGTTTTTGGGGCGCAAGGTGACGAACAGGTCCCCCCGGGCGGCGGCCGCCAGTCCCAGCTTATAGGCAACGCTGCCGATGGGAGTCAGGCGGCGGAAATGGCCCTCATAAGGTTTCCAAAGCCCTCGCCGGGTCTCCGTGCGACTGTTGAGGATTTCCGCCTGGGCCAGCTGCTCCTGCGGCGAGACCCGGATCGGCTCACCGTTGAAATGAGCTCCCCCGCCGGCGTAGGCGGAAAAGGTTTCACCGCTTATAGGGTTATGCAGCACCCCCAGCACCGGCCGGCCTTCTTCCACCAACGCCACGCTCACCACAAAATGGGGCACGCCCTCGATAAACTCCTTGGTGCCGTCCAGAGGGTCCACCACCCATACCCGGTCCTTATTCAGCCGCTCATCGGTGTCGGTGGTCTCCTCGGAAAGCCAGCCATAATCGGGATAGGCCTCCCGTAACTGCTGCTCCAAATATTCGTTGCTGGCGTAATCAGCCGTGGTTACCGGGTTATGAAAGCCCTTGTCGCGGATCTGGTAGTCAGCCTTAAAGTAGGACTTGAGGATCTCACCCGCCGATCGGGCGGCCTCAACGGCTGCGGCCAGAATAGATTCCATGGGGGTAAAGTTAAACCCGGGCGGCTAGGTCCCGGAACGGTGATAGTGAGGTTGCAGGATACCAGGAGTGGGCTAGGGCGAATCGGGATTCTTTAAAATCCTGACATACTGCACTTTGGCGGCCGACGAACCGGCGATCCCCAGCACCACATTTCCGTCATCATCACGGAGGTTGGACAACTGCTCGTCACGCATTGGCAGGTTCGAGTAGAAGTAGGCCCCGTAGGCCCGGTTGGGCACCGTTACGGTCCAGCGGTAGAGGCCGGGAAAAAAGAAGCTCAGGACGCCCTCGCCGATCCAATCCCCATCCTGCGCTTGCCCAGTGGGCCCGTTTGGACTACTGACGACAAATTCCAGGGAATCCGGGCCCACCACCTTTTCCACCAGCACCCAGAACACGGTTGCGTCCGGCTCGGTGCGCCATCGCACGAGGTCTCCGCTGCCGGCCGTGACTTCGATAGTATCCACCAACAGAGGACTTTCGAGGTCATCAATGAACGTGGGTGGCCGCAGCGGTTCCACCGGCCCGGTGATTCGTTGTTCGTCGGTTATGATCAGGAATTCATAGCGCTTATCGTAGCTGATGGTACCATAGATCGCCACCGGGTGATAGCCCCCGTAGGTTACCATTACAAACTTATCAGTCCCGGGCCCGAATCCAGCCTCCAGCGGTCCGTCCGCCACCAGGAAACTGTCGGCCTGCGGGTTCCAAACGAAATCGATTACCGGCGCACCTGTTTCCAGCTCCACCAGGGTGACCGTGGCGGTGGAATCGTGCAGCTGGGGCAGGATTTCGTCGTACTCGTCCACGTGGGGCTCGCCCGGGTCGGGCCGGCCATTGCCTTCGCCCTCGTCCGGCGGGGGACCGAAGCCGTCTGTCACCCCAACGATGCCGTCAGCACCAACGTCGTCGGCCAGTGTCCAATCACCGTCGTCATCGCGGCCGTTGAATAAAGTGGTGTCGGTGATTAAAATGGTACGATCCACCCGGACGATGGAGTTCCACGGGTTCACCGGGTCCAGGATCGCCTCGATGCGCAATTCAGTGCGGTAGTCGCGAAATTCGTCCTCAAACTCGGCGATGGACAATTGCTCCTGGCAACCCAGCAACAATATCAACCCCAGCAGTGGCAGGGCCCGGTTCACAGCTGGAACTCCCAGGAAATGCTGGGCAGGAAGGGGAACATGCCCACGGCGGTCACTTCCGAAGGCGACCGGGAGTGGTCCCAGAAGTAGATCAGGGTGTTGAAATGGTTGGTGGCGTTGACCACCTGTAATTTGAATTTGCCGTCCACCCAGAACCAGCGGACATCCCGGGTCCAGCTGACGTCGAGCCGGAAGTAGGTGGGAATGCGGGCGGAGTTCTTCCTGCCGGGAATGGTCTGCAGGTCGGCATAGGGGTTCAGGAAATCCCCCATGCCGCTCTGGGTGTAGGTTTTCCCCCAGACTGGAGTATAGGGCTGGCCGCTGCTGAGCGAAACGGTTAGGCCGAAGGAATTTTTCTTGGTGAGCCGGTAGGCAGCCACCACATTCAGAGTGTGGGGTTGATCGTACTTGGGGCTGTAACGTTCGCCGTCGGCCCACACAATCTCGCCGTCGTTGTTGAAGTCGACCTCCTTTTCCAGGCGGGCATAGGTGTATCCCAGCCAACCGGATAGTCTGCCGGTCGATTTCTTGATCAATAGTTCAATGCCGTAGGCGGTAGCGGTGCCTTCGATAAAATCGTCATCCTCCCGGGTGGGATCGTTCCTGGGATTGGTGTCCAGGATATTGTCGTAAGGTTTGTAATACGCTTCGAGCGAGGTGTAGAAACCGGCCCCGATCCACTGCTCCAGGCCGACGATGAAATGTTGGGCCGACTGAGCCCGGTTGGCCTTGGGCACCGGCAGCCAGAAGTCCACGAAATTCAGGATGGCGTCCTCGCTGCTGTTGGTGAACAGGAATTGTTTATAGATACCCCAACTGCCCTTCAAGGCCAGGTCATTGGTAACCATGAACTTGAAGCCCATACGTGGTTCCAGATAGAGTTGGTTGTGCAGCTCATACTTGGATAATCGCAGCCCGGGCTGCACGCTGAGCCGGGGGTTGAGCTCCCATCTATCCTGCAGAAAAGCGCTGAGGATATAGGGGCTCTGCTCCTGATCGATAAACTGAATATTACCCACGCTCATACTGACGCCCATCCCCAATGTTTTAAGCTCAAAGCCGGTGGTGACGGTATGGTTGGCATTCACAAACCAATCCAGACGCTCCTTCAGCGTCCAGTCGCGCAGGTCAACGGTTTGGATTAAATCAGTACTGATCTCACCGGCCAGCGTGTCCTTCTGGGTGATACCAATATTCAGGTCCCAATTATAGCGGGTATTGGCCAGCGATAAAATCGAGACGAAGCGGGAATTGGGTACGTGGCGCCACTGGACGCTACGGGTGGTGTTGCCCCAATTCAGATCAACGCCCAGGCCGCCAAAGTCCTCATCAATTTCTATGAAAGCAAAGTCCCGTCCTTGATAGGTTGCCAGTATGAGGCGGTCGGTAGGGGAGAAATTATAGATGACTTTACCGTGCAGGTCCCGGAAGTAATAGGAGCCCAAAGGGTCCTGGTCCTTGTACCAATAGTACAGGTTGGCCAGTTGGTCGTAGTAGGTGCGGCGCCAGGCCAGCATCCAGGAGCCGTTGAGAATGGGGCCTTCCAACAGCAGCTTACTGCTTAAAAGAGAGATTTCCCCCTGGGCCTGGCTCAGGTTCCAATAGCGGCCCAGCTGGGAATTTTTGAAAAAGCGTCCCCCTTTCGAGTTGCCTTCCTTGGATGTAATCTCTAAAACGGAGGAATTGCGGTTGCCGTACTGGCCGGGGAAGCCACCCGCCATGAATTCGGCCTCGGCCAGGGCATCGGTGTTGAAGGTGGAGAAGATGCCACCCAGGTGGAAGGGGTTATAAACCTCAATGCCGTCCAACAGGATCAAATTCTCATCGGGACTGCCACCGCGTACTACAAGGGCCGAGGAAAAGTCGTTGGCGGCGCGCACCCCGGGCATCAGTTGCAACGTGCGGAACAGGTCCGCCTCCATCAGGGCGGGGGTGGCCTTGATCTCCCGTAGCGAGAGGTTCACCCGGCTTACTTCCACCACCTGCTCAAAGCGCACGCGTTCGGCGGTGACTGTTACGCCCTCGGTACTAATGGCTTCCACGGCCAGTTCCAGATCCAATCGCAGGTCGCCGCCGGGGGTCATGACCAGCTCCCGCACCTTGGTGGCGTAGCCGAGCATCATCACCTTCAAGCGATAGTTCCCCGCTGGTATGTCCATGATGAGATAG
>JACZSB010000014.1 GCA_022574435.1 Fidelibacterota bacterium | reverse complement strand
TGCTATTTGCCGGGACCCTCGTCCGGGTCACCACAGGCGGAACTGCCGGTCTGGCTCGCTGGCGCAGCAATCTGCTGGCTGGTTGCCATGTTACCGGTGTCTTCACTGACTGGGTACGGACCCGAGGTGTGACACTAACCCTACTCGCTTTCAGAGAATCGCCGTTGCGACTCTCGCTATGTGCCGAACCGGTACGGATCAATTGATCGATCCGCCCAACCGGTTGGGCCGGCGACCGTTGCTGGATCGCGCTGGCAGTTACACTGCGTCCTGGCTCATTCAACGTCCGGACCCCGTTTTGCAGTGGCGGTTTAGCCGCCTGGAGGCGGGTGCGGGGAGCTTTACCCAAGGGAGATCCATTGGCGAGTTTTCTCGCTGACTGGATTGATAGCCTGGGCTGGGTCCCCGTTTCCACTACATTCGGCCTGGCAGTAGAAACAGAAGGTGTTCCGTTGGCGCGTCTAGGCGCAACCCGGATCTGCCCTCTGGATCCCTTTGCCGACCGCACTGATTTGGCGGTCTTTGTGCCGGTTGAAGGGGCACGCTCAAACGTGGTGGCCACTTTGGTGTCCGGGATAATTCCCTGACTGTGCCGCACCTGCGTTGCCCGGCCGACTCTGGTCGCGATGTTACCGGCTGTATGCCGGATTCCCGCTAGTGACCTTTGCCCGATGACCTCCGCCGGTTCCACCGACCGCTGTTGAGCGGTTGGGGAGTTGGGCTGAGACCACCACGTGGCCGGTTTTTTGCTTACGAGCGCTCCCGCCGAGGGGTGATTCGTCACCTGACTCGGCCTTGCCAAGGTAACCGAAGTTTCCTTGGTGTGAGCTTCTGGGGTCGGTTTACCGTCTGGTGAACCAGCTTGATCTGAAGCAGTCGCTGACGAACCTGCCGGGCTTGCACCCGTGGCTGCCGAGGCAGCCGAATGGATTCCGAGCTGGGCGGACAGCGGCACGGATCGTACCACTTCCTCCAGCGTCTGGATGAGCAAGCCAGCCTCACTGGGCGCTTGGGAGGCCGCTTTGGCCTTCCCCGGCCGGTTGCTGCCCGCTGTCGCTCCCTGGACCAGCGGTTTCCCGTTGGCTGGGGGCAACCCGGAACCGGCAACCGTTCGCCGGTGAGTTGCTTGTCCGCCCGGATCCGCCAGCCTACCTTTCAGACGAGTAAGTAATCCACCGAACTGCTGCGACCCCTTACTGGGGCCCGGCAGGATGGACAACAGGGCGCCGGCCAGTCCGGACAGATTTTTCCGTCCTTTGCCGCCTTTACCCTTGATAATCGCCGTCAAGGTGTCGCCGGCCTTCAGGACCTGGGCTCCACCATTGTTATTCATCAGCTTCCTTTTTCCTTTACTAACCTGTTGGTCATGGCTGCCGCGCGTTCATCGCCCAGGGCCGTCAACAGGAACTTTCTCTTTTTGTTGGCTGTCTGCTTGTAGATGTCCTGCACCACCTGGTCACTGAGCCGGGCCACGATGGGCGAGAGCTCATTAACCGTCATGGTGGCAAAAGTGCGGGCCATCTGCTGAGCATTCATGCCAACATCGCGCAGATTTGCGATCTCTACGTCTTTGCTTTGCACACGATCCTCAAATGCACCGATAGTGGCGTCCCTGATGCCGATCTGCTCTCCTAGGCTGTCGATCTTGGCGGCCCTGCCGGCTGCCAAGGCCTGAAGATATTCGATCTCAGCGCTCAAGGAATCCCGGGCCTGAGTCATCATCTGCAAATTTATTTCAGGGACCATGGGAATGACTTCCTTCTCCCTCAGTCCCCCTAATTCTTCTTCGCCGCCATAAAAGATAATGGCTCCACTGAACACCACCACCAGAATAAAGAACAGCATGGCGGCGCCGATAACTCCGATAACAATATTCTTCACTTTTCCTCCTGGAATTCAGATTTCAGGTGCCGGCGGGCGGCGACTTCGTCCGCCATTTTACGCTCCTCCAGTTCCAACTTCCGGCGGGCCACCTCCTGATGGCGTTCCTTCAGTTTTTCCAGGGTTTGCTTCTCCCTGGCGGAAACCTCCGCCACCTGACGCAGTTGCTCCACTTCATCTCGGGAAGTTTGGACTACATTAATTTGCAGCATAAGGTCATTGTTCAATCGTTGGGTATGCCAAGCCTGCACCTGGAAATCCCGGGCCATCAGTGGCATTCCAGCGCTTAAGACCGTTATGTCCCCGGTGTGCAAATGGGTCTGTTTCACGGTGCGCAACTCCTCCAATTCCTGACGGTGATCGCGATGACGGTCGTGTGAATCCTTGAGGGCCACCGCTTTTAACTGCAGCTGCAATCCCCGTACGTCCAGTAGACGCTGGTGCTTAAAATCACCCCTGGCCATCGTTCTTTCCCATTTCAGCGCATAACTTGGCCAGATCCGTTTTAGCGGCCTCGAAACCCGAAGCTTCCAGGTCCTGCTGGCGCAGGAAAGTGCGTACCAAATCGATATTGGCAATGGCGTAATCGATTTTGGGGTTGCTGCCGGCACTATAGGCGCCGATGTTGATCAAATCTTCCGAGTCCTCATATATTGCCAACACCTCTACTAATTGCTGCACGTACCGTTGCTGCTCGGGATCGGTCACCGCCCGGCTGAGTCTGCTCACACTACGCAGTACATCCACCGCCGGATAGTGCCCCCGATTAGCCAGATCCCTTGAAAGCACGATGTGGCCATCCAGAATGGACCGGGCCATATCGGCAATGGGATCATTTAAGTCATCATTCTCCACCAGTACGGTGAATAGACCGGTGATGCTGTGCTCAACGTCCGCCCCGGCCCGCTCCAGCAGTCGCGGCATGAGGGCGAACACTGATGGGGTGTATCCCTTGGTGGTGGGCGGCTCCCCCAGGGCCAGTCCGATTTCCCGCTGGGCCATCCCGATCCGGGTTAAGGAATCCATTAGTAAAATAACATCGTTGCCCCGGTCGCGGAAATACTCTGCGATACACATGGCCACGTGGCCGGCTTTGACCCGAATCTGAGCGGCCTGGTCGGAAGTAGCTACCACCACCACCGACTTCTTTAAAGCCTCTGCGCCCAGGTCATTCTCGATGAATTCCCGGACCTCCCGGCCCCGCTCACCGATCAGTCCAATAACGTTCACATCGGCATCGGTGTGCTGGGAGATCATTCCCAGGAGCACGCTCTTGCCGACACCCGAACCGGAAAAAATACCCACGCGCTGGCCGCGGCCCAGGGTCAGCAGGCCGTCAATTGAGCGGATGCCGGTGGATAGGGGCTCGGTAATCAGTTTGCGGCGCAACGGGTCGGGGGGCTCCCGGTAAACCGGCTGCCGGGCCTCCACATGGAAGGGCCCTTTGCCGTCGATGGGACGGCCCATGCCGTCCAATATCCGGCCCAGTAGTTGCGGCCCCACCGGAATAGTCAGCGGTTCCTTTCTTAAAACCACCCGGTCGCCTATAGCCACCCCCATAGTGGTTTCCAACGGCATGAGCATGGTCTTGCCATCGCGAAATCCCAAAATCTCAGCCCGGATAGATGATCCTTCGGCGGTTTCAATGGTGCACAGGTCACCCAATGAGCCGTAAGGGCAAGTGGCTTCCACCACCAGACCGACCACCTCGGTCACGCGGCCATCGACCCGGTGGCTATTTAATTTCTCCAGCCGGTCCAAGCGAGCGGCTATGGGGGCCTGAAGTTTTTCCAGCAGGGTCATTGAAGTTCCAGGGCCAGATTGGCCAGTTGAGTGGAGTAGTTGCCTTCGATCAAATGCTCCGGGGTTTCCACCTGGCACTCCCCGGGTTGCAGATTACTATCGGCCACAAACCGTAGCCGCTCCGGGGTGGGGTAATCCAGTTGCTCTCCTACATCTTCCTTCTGGAAAAGATCAAAATTCTCCTGGGCCACCCGAACGACAATGCTGTCGGCGTGCAAAACCTCCTTGAGGAACGCTTTTACGGCTGCGATGAGGGACTGCTCCCGGAATTCCGCCGGAAGTGGCGCCCGCAGGATTTTCTCCGCAATGTTGAAGCTCATTCGCAGCAACGGTTCCTCCATTAACTTCAGGGCCTGACCAACTTCGGATTCGAGCCGGGTAGACAGATCCTGTATTTGCCGCGCATTAGCTTCCAAAGCTTGTTTGTGTTTTTCCCGTTCCGCCACCAGTCCATCCTCAAAGCCTTGGGTGTAGACCTGCTCTCGCGTTTTCTGAATTTCTCCTTCGAGCGCTTCCAGCTGGCGAATGAGCCGGGCGATTTCCCGGTCCTTCATTTTAATTTTATCTTCCGGCTCAGGTTCCCCTTCGCCAGCCATACCTGGATCCCAGAAACCGTAAACCGGCTTGCCTAGTTTGATAACCGTGGCCGCCATCATTCGATAATCTCCTCTGCATCACCGCGGGCGATGGTGATCTCACCGGCCTCATCCAGCCGGCGCACTATTTCCAGGATACTGGTCTGGGCCTCATCTACTTCCCGCACCCGCACCGGACCGAGAAATTCCAGCTCGTCCTTCAGCATATTGGCCGCCCGTTCAGACATGTTATCATAGATCTTGGTCTGGAGCTCATCACTGGTGGCCTTGAGAGAAAGTGCCAGGGTTTTGGGATCAACTTCCTTGATGATCTTCTGAATGCTGTCATCGGCCATCTCAGTCAAATCCTCGAACAGGAACATCAGATTGGTGACTTCCAACGCCAGCTCGGGATCCCGCTCCCGCAAGTTATTGAGGATGTTTTTCTCAGCGGACCGGCTGGCGTTGTTCAGGATCTCAGCAACAGCATGCGGCCCGCCGGTGGTGCGCATGTCCTTGCCGAAAACATCGCCCATCTGTTCGCTAAGCACGTTCTCGATCTCCTTAACCATCTCGGGCGAGGTCTTCTCCATGGTGATCAGGCGATAGGAAATCTCCGCCTGCTGCTCCTCTGGCAGTTGGGAGAGCACCGAAGCGGCTTGTTTGGATTTCAGGTTAGCCAATATCAACGCCGCAGTCTGGGGGTGCTCATCCTGCAGGAAACTCAGTAATTGGGCGTCATCCACCGTCTGGAGAAGATAAAATGCACTTACCTCTGTGGCCGCCTCAATTTTCTTCAGGAAATCCTCCGCCTTGCGCATGCCCCAGGCCTTTTCCAGCACCTGTTTGGCAAAGTCCATGCCGCCCTGGGCCATGTAATCCTTGGCCATCATCATCTTGTAATATTCTTCAATGACCGCCTGGACCATCCCCGAAGAGACATCCTGCAGCTTGGCCACTTGAACGGAAATCTTTTCTACCTCTTCCTCAGGTAAATTGCGCATGATACCGGCCGAGGCGCCCACACCCATGGCAATCATTAGTATGGCCGCCTTCTCGTTGGAAGTCATTTTCGGTGCGGCGGGCGCCCCGCTGATGGCTGGGTTGCCTATGCCAATTGCTACCATTTAATTAAGCCTTCATCCCGGAAGTCCAGATTCGCAGGAGCTGCGCTGCGCCTTCCGGATTTTCTTCGGTAAACTTGGTTACTTCCTGTGTCATCCGGTCCTGGGCCTCGAGTTGTGCTCGGGCCTCAGGTGAAAGTTTTTGCATAAACGTATCGGTAACCATCTCCATCTCCCCGGTGGCCTCCAAGGCTCCGGCAGCGGTGACCGGCATACCGCCAGGGATGGCCGCCAGACCTGCCACACCGCCCACCATAATGGATTCCGGCGCTGCTGCGGCGCCCGGTAATAATTGGGTGATACTGATGTGCTGGGATGCCCGGTGTAGAATTTTCAACAGGAAGAACAAGGCCACCAAAAGGCCTATGCCAATAGCGGCATTGGCAATTGTTCTCTTCCAGAACTCGCTGCGCTCTATCGACTGCAGTGAGGCTGCTTCGGCCAACTCCACTTCGCGATCAAACTGCAGGTTTTGGACTTCAATCTGATCGCCGCGAGTCAAATCAATTCCCAAAGCCGTGGATATGAGGGCGCTGAATTGGTTTAATTCCGTGGCTGTCCGGGGTTGGTAAGCGGTGACCGTTTCTCCCTCGGCATTGGTACTGGTAGCGTAGCGGCCATCGATCAGTACCGCCACGGTCAGTCGGCGTATGTCGCCTGAACTGGCAATGAAATGCTCAACGGTCTTGTTAAGTTCATAATTGGTTACCGACTGTTCGATAATCCTGCTGGATGTGTCGGTTCCTACGAAAGACTCGCTGTTGTGCTCTTCGCTCAGGATGGCCGCATCTTCGGTATCATAAATCTCGCTGGTGCGTTCCAGCTGCTCAAAATTCAGTTCGGCTGATACTTTTACCTTGGACTTGCCAAACCCCAATACATCATCCAACAGTTCCTGGGCTTTTTTCTGCAACTCATTTTCCACCGATCGCCGAATCTCCCAATTTCGACTGCCGATGGGGTATTCCCCATTCTCCTTGATGGACTCAGTCAACAGTTTGCCGCTGGCGTCCACAATATTCACGTTCTCTTCTAACAGCTCCGGCACACTGTTAGCCACCATCATGGCGATCCCTTTGATCTGCCTGGGCCGCAGATAGGCCGTGGGTTCCAGGTGCAGGACGATGGAGGCCGAAGAGGACTTTTCATCCTCGAAAAATCTTTTCTCGGGGATCACCAGGTGGACCCGGCACGTTTTGATCTCATCCATCATGCTGATAGTATGAGTCAATTCCCCCTCGAGGGCGCGCTGGTAGTTAACCCGTTGCATGAAGGTAGTCATGCCCATCCGTTGCTCATCGAACAGTTCAAACCCGACGATGGCGCCGGTGCCCAGTCCGCCGGCGGCAAAAGTAAGCCGGTACTCGGTTACCTGGTCCACCGGTACATAGACGGCCGTCCCGCCCGATGACAAGCGATATGGCACGCCATCATCACGCAGGGTGCCGACAATCTCATTGGCGTCCTCCGGCGATAGATCCCGATACAGCAATGTGTATTCCGGCCGGTTGGCCCACAGTGACAGCACAATCATTGCGCTGAGTACACCGATCGCCACAGTGAACAGGGCGATTCTCTGCCCGATGGTGAACTGCTCGAGAAAAGTTCTTATCTGCTGAAAAAATGGCGGCATATCAATTTACCTTTACAGCTGTGCGCTAGATATTCATCCGGTTAATTTCCTGGTACGCTTCCAGCATTTTGTTGCGTACCTCCAGCATAAGTTTAAAACTGACGCTGGCCTCTTCTATGGCCACCATGGCGGTGTGCAGGTCATCCGATTCCCCCCGTACCACCTTGCTCATTTGCTCATCCGCCTGGAGCGCTTGATCGTTCACGGCGTAGAGCAATTCCTTCAGCTTTTGGCCGAAGGTCGGGCCTCCGCTTTCCTCCGTCTTGACCGGGCGGCTACTCTGGTCCGGCAGGCCTAGCGGGGTAATGCGGGTGATATTCTCGCTGATTTTCATATCAACCTCTCAGATCGATAAAGTTTCCGATAGGCACTGGACGGGGCCTCTGCGGTCCGTAGGACTTTTGCCCATTGCCTTCGGGGACATTGAACATTAAATCTATAATACTTTTTTCACCGCTTGTCAAAACCGATTCTTCGGTCTCATCCCCCTGGGCCTGCTTTTGCCACCGGTTCTGAATAGGAGCCTCCAGGTGACCAAATTCGACCTCCTCGGCAGATTGCCCGGCGGCGGGAAGATCCACGGGCCTCGGGCGGCTATTTTTCTGCTGCGGGGTTACCGCCCGTGAAAGAGGCTCCTGCAACGAATTATTGACTTGCATCAGTAGCTAGATATCCAATGTTTTTCTGGCCAGGCTCTTGGCTGCGCTCAGGACTGCGGTGTTGGCCTCATAGGATCGCGTGGCGGTGATCATCTGCATCATCTCATCCACCACATTTACGTCCGGCATCCGGATAAACCCCCGGGCATCCGCTTTGGGATGGGTGGGATCGTACACCACTCGCTCGTTGGGATGTTCGATGGTCTTGGCCTCCGGCCAGGGTTTGCTATACCACTTCCGCCGTTCGTTGACACCCTCTAAGTGACCTCTGTCCGACCTATGCAGGGACAGGCGTTTACTGCGCAGCAACGATTGAAAGGGCTCTTTACCGGCCTGCGGGTCGACCGTCTTGCGGTGGTAGATAGGTTCGCCCAGTCCGGCCACCATATTAGCGTTTGAGATATTCTCGGAGACGGTCTCCAACCGGGTGAGCTCGGTGGTCAAACCCCGGGCCACGTTTTCAAATATAGAGAATATACCTGGAACCCTCATCTAATGTACTCCTTAATCATCGAATCCGGCCGGTAATGGCACTGGCCAACCCTTCAAATTTGCGGCGTAGCATCCGGGCTGAAAAATCAAAGCGAATCTGGTTCTGGGCCAGGTCGGACATTTCCCGGGTGATGGACACTTTGCCACGTTCCGATTCCGGGGTCATTTTCTCCCACGGATCAGGCCGAATATGGCGTGAGTTGGTAACTTTTAGCCCCTTCCGCCCTTGGGCTGTGGATAGCTCATCGAGAAACCTGGTTGGCTTCCGTTTGTAGTCCGGATTATTTAGATTGGCGACATTCTCGGAAATGTTCCGATGATGGCGCATTAGCACATCCAAGGAGCGCTTCAGCAACACTCCGGATGGATTGTTGAAAATCTTCATTGCGAATGGTCCTTTTGCCTCATTCCTGGTAGAATACGGACAAGAGTCGTGCCAAACCGGCGTCTGAAGGGATATAACAGCAGCTGCGGTGAGTGGTGCAGCCCCAGGGCGGTGTTAGCCAGGGAAAAATTTGCCCTGCCGGGGGAAAAGTTCCCAGGGTCGGTAGAGATTGATAATACTGACAACTCTGATCTGATTGGGATGGCCGATCTCCGGATCCCGCTTGGCCGGTTCAAAATTTCAGGGGCGCGCCTCAGTTTGTAGAACCATCGATCTCATACGACTTGAGTTTATTACGCAAGGTCTTCACCGAAATATCCAGGATCCTGGCCGCCTGGGTACGATTATTTCCGGTGCCCTCCAGCGTTGCCAAAATGGCCTGCTTCTCCACTTCGGCAATGGTGTTACTGCCGGTAAAATCGGATGCCAGCGAGCTTGTCTCCCGGGATGAAGATGGGAAAAAGTGTTCCATCTCCAACTGGGGAAGGTCTCCGGCGAAAAGTATCGCCCGCTCGGTGCTGTTCTTCATCTCCCGCACATTTCCCGGCCAGCCGTAATGTTCCAGCTGGCGCCGGGTATCGGTGCTGATCGTCTTTTTAGGCTGGCCGTACTTCCGGCAGAACAGGTCTAAAAAGTGGTCCAGCAGTATGGGGATGTCATCTTTCCGATCCCGCAATGGGGGTACCAGGATCGGCACCACGTTCAGGCGATAAAACAGGTCTTCGCGGAACTGTCCTTCCCGCACCAACGCTTGGATATCCCGGTTGGAGGTAGCCACTATGCGCACATTCACATCGATGGGCTTATGGCTGCCCACTTTGGTAAACTGCTGTTCCTGAAGGACCCTGAGCAGCTTGGCCTGCATGCCAGGGGAAATCTCGCTGATCTCATCCAGCAGCAGCGTACCACCGTCGGCTTCCTCAAAAATGCCCTTGGTGGTCTTACTGGCACCGGTGAATGAACCTTGAATGTGCCCAAAGAGGGTGCTCTCCATCAGGTTCTCAGGGATGGCGGCGCAATTGAGCTGCAGGAAGGGCCGGTCGGCCCGGTCGCTACTACGGTGCACCGCTGTAGCCACCAGCTCCTTGCCGGTCCCGCTCTCGCCCTGGATGAATACCGGTGCATCACTGCGGCTGACCATTTCCACGACCTGCATCACATCCAGTATCTCTCTGCTCTGGCCTATCATATCCGTGATCACCGCCTGGGCCTGGAGCTGCTCCTTAAGATGCCGGTTCTCCCGCCGTAGTGAGTTGATCTCAAAATAGCGACTCAGGCGGGACTCGATTTCCGTAATCGAGAACGGTTTGGTAAGATAGTCGAAAGCCCCTTCCTTCATGGCCTTCACCGCCGTTTCCACCGTGCCATAGGCGGTGATGATAATTACGCCCGGCGGCTGATCTAATTTGTTGATGGCCTGCAGTAACTCCAAGCCGTCCATTTTAGGCATTTTCAAATCGGTAAGTACCAGGTCGGGAGGTTCCGCCTTGACCTTAGCCAGTGCCGCCTTACCGTCCTCCGCCAGTTCAACCCGGTATCCCTTGCCTTCCAAGGTTTCCTGGAGGAAAAGGCGGATATAATTGTCGTCGTCTACCACCAGAATGCTATGTGCATCCATACTCATAACTCCTTCAAATCCACCGGATAATCGAACTTGCACACGTGATGAGCCGGTCCGGAATTAGTATTTTCAAATTAAGTTTACCGGAAAGGGCGAACATTAAATGGGCAGAGTGATCTCCAGCCTGACAGCGCCGGCCCGGCGAGGCGCAATCTCGGCCCGCCCGCCCAGAGCCTCAATGATCCGCCGCACCTGTACCAATCCCAGCCCCAGATGCCCAGATTTGGTGGTGTAGAAGGGCACCCACCACTCAGAGGTGTCGCCGGCCCCAGCGTCGGTACTGCTGTTGCGCACGGTGATGGCTGCCTCCCGATCCCGGCCTTTCAAAGTCAGTAAAACATCACCGGCTGCCGGCTGATCCAACGCCTCCAGCGCGTTAAATAGCACCTGTTCCAGCGCCAGCCGCAGCAATTCCGGGTCCGACACCACCTGGATTTCCGCACTATCAATCTCCAGTTTGATTACGTCATCATCAAGGGATTTCTCAGCGGTCACCTGCTCCACGGTGCGGAGTAGAAACGATCCCAGATCCACCTTCATCCAGTGCGGCTCAACTATTTCATTAAAGACTGTACCCAGGGCCGTGGCCAGCAGATTTAGCCTATCGATCCCTAACCTGATCATATTGAGTTTGTCGCTCTCCTTGGGATCCAGGCTCTGCACCTGCAATAGCAATTCGGCGAACCCCTGCATGGAGGTCAATGGGGTGCGAATCTCGTGCACCAGCGTCCCGGTGAGATTCTTCAGGATCTGATCTTCCACTGCCCGCAGGTGGGTCAACTCCAGCTCCTGGGCCACCAGCAGCAATAAACGACCCTTTGCGATGGGGTTGTCCAGATAAATGCAGTCGTATATCCCGGCGGAACCCGAGTCAGCCAGACGCACATCCACCCCGCTACGCGAACTGGCCTCGTCCAGCAGCTGCTGCAGGGTTTCCAGCGAACCGGGGGCCAATACGTCGGCCAGTGAACTGGTATTTTGCAGCTTGAAGTCCCGCTTGGCCTCGCTATTGGTGGAGATGACCTCCAGGTCCTGGTTAATTACCAGGGAGGACTGGGACAGCCCCCCCACCAGGGTACCCATCAAATATAGGGGGGCCAGGTTTGGCAACTCCAGCGCCGTGGGTGGCGGGGCCGGTTCCCAGGGACCCTGGCTCTCGGAGAGTAACTCCTGTTCCAGCTGGTGATAGGCGGCCTGCACCCCGGCCGCCGAGACCCGAAACTGTTCGATCAGGTCTTCTATGGGAGCCTTGGAATCCATTCAGTCCTTATCCCCTTCAGCCTGCTGCCCTTCGGCCCCATCCACGTCGGTCGGCTCCGCCGCAGGGGCCGATTCGCTTACCGGCGGGGACTGGGCCTCGGGACGCTGTTTGAGTTCTGCGGCACGCATATGGCGCTCATAGCTGGCGATGATATGAGGTTCCCGCCTGGCAAGTCCACTGGTATCCCCTCCCAGGGGGCGATGCAGACTTAGTGATTCGTCCTCGGTGGCCGACCCGCCGGCAGCGGCAGGATCCATCGCCTGGTGCGCCTCCTCCAATTCGAGACGCAGCTGCTCCACCTTTTGCGCCAAAATGCGGTTCTCTTGCAATACTGCTAACTCTTGTTGAGCCCTGGCGATCACCAGCAGCAACTGATCGATCCGCACCGGCTTAACCAGATAGGTATAGACCAGCTGGTGTAGATCCTCGACCACCAGATCGGGTTCGGGGTAGCCGGTGAGCAGAATAATAATTAGGTCCGGACTGAGGGCGCGCATCTTCCGGGCCAGCTCGATCCCATCCATAGCGGGATTGACCATATCCAGTAGGGCAACAGCCGGATGGTGTTCGCCCAACAGACTCAGAGCCTGGCCGGGCTCGCGGGCACTATAGACTTTCCAATTGCGATCTTGCAATTGAAGAGTAAAAGTTCTGATGACCGCCCGTTCGGTTTCATAAAGTAGAGCGGAACGCGGATTTACAGGATGGTGTTGATCCTCAGGCATTCACCGATTTTTCTGCAGCCACCCTTGATGCTTCGGCCTGAATCTTGGCCAGCAGGCGAGCCCAAACTAAATTAATTATTTCGATGGTGCTGTCAGCCTCCTGGGGCCAGGCCGCCGACGCGAAAATCAATTCGGCAGCATTATTCCCCTTTTGATTTGCCAGTTCCGTCTCGCGAAAGTCTTCCGCCAGGGCCATACAGGTGATCTCGGATTGAGCCAGGTTAGATTCAGGGAACAGGGCAAAGGCTGTATCGGCCGACAGCCATAGCAAGGTGGCCCTTGGTTCGTGGCGGCGGGTCATCTTCAGGCAGGCCTGGTGATAGGCATTTGCCTCTTCCATAGTCGCCAGGGTTCGCGGGGTCACGAAACGCAACAGGCTAACGCCGAATTCGGCGCCACCCCCCACAACCGAATCAATAGCTAGCCGGAGCATCCCCTGGGCTGCGTCTATATCCACCCGGCCCACCTGTTCACCATTCCCGGTGCTGGCGTTATCATACACCTGCGGTGCAATTTGAGTGGCCAGAATCCTAAGCAGAGTCTGCATATCTTCTGGCAAGGCCTCTTGCCCGGTGACAATGAAAACCACCAGGAACCCCAGGTCCAACTCACGATAACGGATCGGAATCATGTAGATGTAATCGATCTGTTCCTGGGGCGAGGCAAACTTCTTGAGCAGCTTGGCGCTCTTACCGCTGTTTTCCAGTTCCGTGAGTTCCTCGTTCGAAACCTCCGCTGATAATTTTTCCCAGGAGTAGGCCGGGACTTTCTTGTTGAGCGGCGACCCCTTAGGAAAATTGTGCCGCCCTACCCGGAACTTTCCTTGGGCGTCCTTGAACAATAGGCAGCTGTGCGTAATTCCCAGGCCGATGGAAAGGGTATCCAGGACAAACTCCATCGTCATGTCCCAATCGTTGGTATCATATAGCAGCCTGGTGACTTCATGCAGGGTAGTCACATCGCGTAACATCTTGGTGATTTGGGCGTGCAAAGCCTCGTTCTCGCGCTTGAGGCGCTGTTCGGTCAGGGCCCGTTCCACAACCTGGCCCAGCTGGCGCAGGTCAAAGGGTTTATTAAGGTAAGCGTAGACCTGGAGGTGCACCGATTCGATGGCTGAGTCCAGGGTGGCATACCCTGTGAGGATAATGACCATCGTATCGGTCTTTTGATCGTACACTGCCCGGGTGATATCCATGCCGGAAATGTCCGGCATCCGAAGATCAGTCAGCACCAGGTCAAACTGCTCGGTTTGGATGGCCTTCAGAGCCTCGGTGGCGTCCACATATGAGACTACATTGTAACCGCCCTGGCTAAGGTGTTGTGAGATCGCCTCGACAATGAATCTTTCATCATCAACAATTAAAATCCGCGGTTTCATAGGCTACCTGTATCTAGCCGATTATTAGTTAGTCAACTCCAACGGGCCTATAGTATCCTACAGAATATAGCACCATTTTAGGCCTTTTTCATTGCCGCTTTCAGCGGTCCCATTTTCATAATCTCTCCAACCCGGAACCACATTACATTCTTGCGTTCCTTACTTACGGTCGTCCCTAGATCACCGATCGCCAACGATACTTCCGGAAAAACGGTATCATGGACTCTGATGCTTTCGACTTCAATCCTAACGTCAGTTTCCACCCCTTCATCCACCTCTTCCGATTCTCTGGTACTCAGCTGGCTATGCTGTTTCAGCAGAGCTTTTTCCTTATTCCTGAGCTCCTGCAGCTGGGCTTCCTTATCCTCAGCCAGAGATCCTGAATGTTCCTTGAGCAGTGTAAGAAACTGAGCCCGTTTCTGGACGTACACCAATTCCATCCGGTTACGACGCAAGTCAGCCCGTAAATCGGACCGCGCCTTCAAGGCCGATTCCGGCGGAGTAAAACCGACCTTCAGTTCAGTAGGAATCCTTCCATCTGAGCCGCCTACCAGTATTTCGATCTTCTTGCCGGCGAAACAAGTACCACCGCGGATCAATCCTTCACGCGAAAGGGCTATAATATAGCGCCCGGCCGTGACGGCACTATTGATGATGTACCGGCTGGCTTCCACGTCCTGCTTGGCCCCCACGGTGGCATCTTGAATGAAACCGGCCACAATATTCTTGCCCGACAGGACCCTGGCCCGGTTCTGCCCGATTATGCCATTGCGCACCACGACATTGCCACTGCGCGAATAAACATCGGCGCCTTCCACGTTGCCACCGATGAATATATCGCCAACCGCTTCGACGCGGAACCCGGCCCGGACATCTTTCTCGATAAAGACTGACCCATCAACTTTAATATCACCCCGTTGGGAATCGACGCTGCCGGAAATGTGCTTTACGTCTGATACAGTGACCTGCTCCCCGGTCCAGGCGGCAATCCCGCGGGTGCTCGCCAACAGAGTCAGCTCGTCACTGGATAGATAAGTACCCTCACCTACCGGGATAGGAATATCCGCTCCGGCTTTGGTCTTGGACTCACCAAAGACTGTGATCCCTTCCACACCCTCGGTAGATGGCATCTTCGAGAGAATCTGTTGCCCCTTGCTAACCTGGCCGAAAAGAGGGGTGGTGGAGGCTGACCCATTGGCCTGGTCTGTGATATCCGCAGGGGGCGCCCCGTCCTCAGACCCCAGATTCCAGATCAGCCGCGCGCCGCCGCCGTCCACCGGTGGCTTACCCTTGGCGAATACCAAAAGTTTCCCCTTGATCTGCTCCTTGACCAATCTATCCACCGCTTGGTCGTTGATTCCGTAGGTAATATTGGCGTGCTCAATGGCCAGATATATCTGTTTCATCGAGGGGAAGGGATTGGTCTCCACGGATACAAAAAGCGCCGCCTTGTAGCCGTCATCCAAGATCCTCACCTGGACGGGGCCAGTTACGGTTTCGGCTAACTCGGAATCCTTGATTGGCTCATTCATGGTCAAACATCAAACTCAAATTTAACCTCATGGGAATTACCGCAGGAGCAGGTAACCTTCATCCCGACAATAGTCTCACCCTCGAGCAGGGGCACTACTTCCATAGATCGCCGATTAACATGGGTAGGAATTTTTGGTACAATCGTCTGGGGAGCGCCCGGGCGCACATTGCTTTTCTTAACAATTACTTTATTGATGACGGCAAGATTCTGGCCCGCGGGTAAATCTTCCTCTTCCCAGCGAACAAAATCCGACGCATCAGCGGCCTTGGTGACCCCGCCGCCGGTCTTTTCCAGGCCGCTACCGGTAGCTGGCCCGGGCCCATCCCGTTCAAGCAGAGATTCTCTTTCAGGTTCGTGTTCTGCCATCCCCCATATCCTTTACCAATCCCAGCAGGGCAAAGGCGCTAACAGCCCTTGGCTCCCACGGAATAGATAGTTGCAAACCCCATGCCGCTTTCGCGCTCTCCTTCAGACTCCGGGGCTCACCGACGCTGTAGATTGCCGAAAGACCGCCTTAGGCGCAGGTACATTATAGTACCTTCAATGACGGGTAGGCAATATTTTCCTACCCCCCCTATCTCACCTGGGTCCCAATGTAATTGAATCTCAAACCTCGATAATTTAAATCGGAGTTGAAACTAAACAAATGTTGAATCAAGCTTTTAGGCCGGCTGCCTGAATACCGGATCGATACATGCCAGGCAGCGTCAAACGGGATTGCAGCGTGTTTGAATGCGTATTCCCTAAACTCTATGAGATGCTCATGAATTCACCATCCCAGGACGGAGAAAATTGATTAAGAGGCCGTCATTGTGCCTTTAGATTCTAAATGACCTTAAATATTTACGATCACCATAAATTACAGGTCGAGCAATGGCAATCTTATTCCACAATGAATGCCGCCAATGATCCGGGTTTGGTTTTGCGCCCGGTTGCGTGGCGGTTAGCCGTCAGCCGGCTTTGCCATAGGCCTATTTCTTTACCAAGTGTAAGTTTCGGGACGGCGCCCGGGAACATTTCCAAAAAATAGCGCCAGGCTCAAGGAGTAGAGCAGATGAACAGTGAAAATGACCCTTCCCACCTGCCGGAACCCACGGCCCTGCGGGGGGTGGATATCCTCAATGACCCACATTTGAACAAGGGCACCGCCTTCACTCCCCAAGAGCGGGAAAAGCTGGGGCTGCGAGGTTTGCTCCCACCCCGGATCATGTCGGTGGATAAACAGCTTGAGAGGGTCTACGAGAATTACGGCTACAAAAGTTCTGACCTGATGAAGTACATCTACCTCATGGGGCTGTTGGACCGCAACGAGACACTTTTCTACATGCTTTTAGAGCAGCACCTGGAAGAAATGATGCCCATTATATATACACCTACGGTGGGGCTGGCATGCCGGAAATACAGCAGAATTTTCCGGCGCCCCCGGGGCATCTGCATCAGCCTGGACGACCTGGGCGCAGTGGATAAACTGCTGGGCAACTGGCCATACCATGACATCCGAATAATTGTCGTCACCGACGGCGAACGTATCCTGGGCCTGGGAGACTTGGGTGTTAACGGCATGGGGATCCCCGTTGGCAAATTGAGCCTGTATGTGGCCGCTGCCGGGATCGAGCCCTACCAGACCCTGCCGGTCTGTCTGGATGTGGGCACCAATAATGAGGAGCTGTTGGCAGACCCGCTATACTTAGGGCTTGCTATAAAACGAGAACGGGGCGAACGCTACGACCAGCTGGTTGACGAGTTCATCTGGGCGGTGCACGATCGCTGGCCTCAATGCCTGATACAGTTTGAAGACTTCGGCAGCACCAACGCCTTCCGCCTGCTGGAGAAATACCGGGATCGGGCACTGGTTTTTAACGATGATATTCAAGGCACCGGCGCTGTGTCCTTCGCCGGATTATTGGGCGCCTTGCGGATAACCGGCCAATCTCTGATCGAACAGCGGATCGTGTTTCTGGGCGCCGGAGAGGCCGGCACAGGGATCGCTAAAGCTATCATGACCGGCCTGATGGAAGCCGGCCTGAATGAAACGGCGGCCCGGCAGCGGTTTTGGTTCGTCGACTCAAAGGGATTGGTCACTAAAGATCGTTACGACCAGCTGGCGGAGCATAAGAAGTTGTTCGCCCGGGACGATCAGCCCATTGAGCGGTTGCTGGAGGTGGTTGAGCATGTGCGGCCCACCGTCCTGCTGGGAGTTTCGGGTCAGCCTGGTCTGTTTAGCGAGGAGGTTGTAAAAACCATGGCTCGATTAACAGAGCGGCCCATCATCTTCGCTCTGAGCAATCCTACCTCCAAGGCTGAATGCACCGCTGAACAGGCCTATACCTGGACCGAGGGACGGGCCATCTTCGCCAGCGGCAGCCCTTTCGATCCGGTAGTGCACAATGGAGTAACTTTTCATCCGGGACAGGGTAACAACGCCTACATATTCCCCGGCGTAGGGCTGGGGGCGCTCGTTATCCGGGCCAAACGGGTTACCGATAGTATGTTCCACCGGGCTGCCCTAACCTTGGCGGAGGCGGTGCCCGATGATATGTTGAGCCGTGGCAGCATCTTTCCATCGTTGGAGGATCTAAAGGCGGTTTCGCTGGAAATCGCCGTTTCCGTGGCGCGTGAAGCTTACCGGCTGGGGATCGCCACTGTCCCGGAGCCGGCGGACCTTGAGCAGGCGATCAGGGAGTATACCTGGCAACCTCAATACCGGCCGTTAATCTGATGATATTACCGGCAATCGCCGGCCGCCATAGTAGGATAGGCAGCGCCAATAATCATTTGTTAGGGCCGGCGAAAATCGGGGTATTGCGGTTGGGGGCGGGATAACCATCCCTTTAGTTCCGGCCCTTAGATGGCGCTTGATCGAGCGACTGACTGGCAAGCGTTTCAGGCAAAATGAGCTGTTGAAAATGAGTAATTGCTCTTTTAACATCATTGACCATGCCTATTTCGCCGGCTAGAGCATCGATTATTCGCCGAGGCAGTTTGGCATTTATCATTCTGCTGGTTGCAACCATCCGATTATCCGCTGCCGTAAATATCAAAGGGCATGTGCGGGATAGAGCTAGCGAGGCTCCCGTAATAGGCGCCAATGTACTGGTCAAGGGTACCGATGAAGGCAGCGCTACCGATACCCAGGGGAATTTTCAGTTCCGCACGGCCGCCCCCTTGCCCCTCATATTACAAGTCAGCCATATAGGCTTTGTGACTGTCGAGGTGCTCATCACCATCGATACGCCGCTGGTGATCACCATGGAACCGGCCCTGCTCAGGGGTGGAGCGGTGCTGGTCACCGGGCAGCAATCCCAGTTGGGGGCGGATGTATCAACGTCAATCGAAATTGTCAACCTGCGAACCATCGAAACCTACGGTGGCCGCGATGTGGGGGATATTCTCCGCCCCCTACCCAGCGTTTCGATCATAGTCAGCAATACCGGCAAACAGTACGTCAGTATTCGCGGCAGCAACCCAAACGAGGTGGCCGTTTTCTTGGACGGGCTCAGGATCAACGACGCCGCCACCGGTCTGGCGAACTTATCGGCCATCGACCTGACCGATATTGAGCAAATCGAGGTGGTCAAAGGCGGGGCCAGCACACTTTTCGGCCCAGGCGCCTTCGGGGGCATTATCAACCTTACTTCGCGGCTGCCCGACAGCAACAAGGTTACGTTTAGCCGCGGCTATGGCCAGACCGACGCAGCCGACCAGGACCTTAGCGTGGGCGCGGCGGGCAGGTTGGGATCGTTCGCCGCAGGGGGGAACTATTCCGGCAAATCACGGCGGTATGACGGCAGTTCCATCTACACCAGCATCTTCAGCTCCCTGGCCGGCGCCGCCTATCCGCAACGGGGCGTTCTGTCAGGCAAACGATACCGCATGGATAACTTCCTCGAGCTGCCGGGCGGTAGTGTGGCCCAGAGTGACAATACCATTTTCACCAACCTGAGTTACCGTGGCTCCCTGCTAGCTTCCCCCGATTGGACATTTTTCTATGGTCATCGGGAATGGAATTGGGAGGACCATTTCTTTACCAACCTGGAGCGGGATCTATCTGAAGAAAATATCACCGGCCGGATCGCACACCAGATCGTCAGCAGGAGCCTGAGCAGTACCCTGCAGGTCGATTACGAACAGCAGCAGTTCAAAGAAGAGGATCTACTTTATAATTCAATCCTGGATGCCAACTACCTGAGAATTAGCAGTCTCACCAGGACCAATACCGGCTACACCGCCGTAATCCGTATTTTGAGCGATGACGTCTCCCCGGCTGTTTCCCGTATCCGATGGGAACTGAGCCTGCGCACCGACCGGTTCAAGACCGATCATAAATATAGCGCCGGGTGGTCCAATCAGAATGATAATCAGACTGAAATTGATACCGAAGTTGCTTTTGATAATGGAGTTACCGGTTATTCAAATACGGGCCGCCTGGGCGTCCGGATCGAGGGACGAACTCAATCGTTGATCTATAATGTTTTTATGAATCAGGGACGGAACCAACGGCTGCCCAGCCTGAACGACCTGGCGCTGTGGGCCAACGATCAGGATCCCCAGATGCCGGCGCCGCCTCTAAAGAAGGAGCATCTGAGCACAACCGACATCGGCCTGGAATTATTCGTTCGTCCCCGTGATTACCTCTATGCGGATCTGGAACTGAACTTTACAGCCAGCCTGTTCGCAAACTATTATTCCGACAAAATCGCCTATTCCTACAGCCAGTATGAACCGCCACGCCCATTAAATGTGCCTACTGCAAACATTTCAGGCTACGACATTTCAATGGGATATAGTCTGGCCAATCGTCGCCTCAGAGGACGGATAGCCTACCAACATTTGAATCTCGATAATCCGCTGATCCATCCCAATAAGCCGGAATCCCGCCTAACATATCTTCTTGAAATCAACTTGCCATGGCTGGTTCTGGCCTATGATTATTACCGCGACGGCCCCCAATTCATCTTGTTAAATGGATTTGTGGACTCTCAATTGGTGACCACCCGGGAGAGCAGCAATTTGAATGCCAGTCTGCGTTACCGTTTCGGGCGGGTCCAACTAACTCTTTCATATACCATCCGAAACCTATTTTCAGATCATCCGGTGCTGGCCCAGAAGCTACAATCACAAATTAT
>JACZSB010000205.1 GCA_022574435.1 Fidelibacterota bacterium | reverse complement strand
ATCCATTCGAAGGATGCGCTCAATTATGGCCCGGTTCATAGCTAAATCGTAGATGATAAGTATGTTCATTATTTATTTGCCTGGAGTCGTACCCCGGAATACCTATTGGAATTGCAGGAGATCACTTATTAGTCTGTGAACTTGCTCAACCTACAAGTCACTGGGCCATGGTTACTGCGGATAGCCGGTAAATGGCACGTCACCTAATTTTAATACCCGAATGAATACGTATCCAAATATAGCCAGCTCGTAATCAATTAGCAATACAATAGATTGACCTGTAGAGTATGGGGCCTGAGCAGTGCTATGAAAATATGGCGGCAGTATGTAAATTTCGATCACCCACTAACAGCAATATGAGGCTTGCATGTTTCTTCATGGCTTGACTGATCCCCAGAAAAGGCTATTCCTTATTTTGGCAAAACAATTTGTCTTAGCTGATTCAAAGCTCACTTCCGCGGAAGAGAGACACCTCGAATCATTGCAAAGCGAAGTTCGCGCAGAGGTACCCGGCGATGCTGAGAGTTACGACAAAAAAGAATTACTGGCATCATTTGATACTGCCAAATCACAGATATCTATCATACTCGAACTAATTACGCTCGGCTACACCGATGGCGAGTTCAGTGAAGAAGAGAATCAATTTATCCATGAGCTGGCAAGTGCTTTTGGGATCAGCGATGACGAATTGGATAAATATGCCCATTGGGCCCTCAAACACTACGAAGTTTTAAGTGAAGGGCGAGTTCTGATCGGTGAGGCGGCCAGCTCCTAATTCCTTACTAGCGGCGCGCTGGTCACTCCCCAAATTTCTGATCCAGTACCTGGCTTTGCAATCCGCTCTCGAGGTCCCGGGCAATCAGATAGTGGTTCCTGGCAATCTTATGCTCATCTGGCGCTGTGATCACCTTTGCCAGTTCAAGATGAGCCCGGGCAAGAGTAAAATCCACCTCAACCGCCTGCTCGAAAAATGACCGGGCCGCCTTCTGTTTTCGCCGGCCTAGCGCAATACAGCCCAGTTGGTGGTATGCTTCAGCCAGAGTAGGATCGAGCTCCGTGGCCTGGCGGAACTGCTTTTCAGCGGCTGGCCCGTCTCCTAATCCATCCAATAGCAACCCCAGCTGGTAACAGGCCCGGGCGGAAAATAATCTCAATTCGTGGGACTTGAAATTGCAGTGCTTAGCTGCACCGAATTGATTAGCCGCAATCAATTTCCTTTCCCGCGCTTGGAATGAATCGGCACTCTGCGAGGCAGCCTCCACGGCTCGCTGCAGGTGCAGCTGAGCTGCGGGTAGGTTGTGCTGCTCGATCTGCTGCAGGGCCAGGTGGTAATAAGGATCGGGATAATCAGGGTCCAGCTCGATGGCTCTCACTAGATGGGCTTGGACATCCTCCGGCGAACTCATCCCGCGTCTCTCCCCTTATTTCCCGGCTTTCCTGGGCTTGGTCCTGCCGGCTGGTTGTTTCGGCTGCGGCGCGGTTTCCTCGGGCATCAAGCGGCCTACCTCTATCAACAGCAGGGCCAGATGAAAATGGGCCTTCGCATAGCCGGGATTGATCCCGATCGCTTGCTTGAAATGCCCCTCCGCCTGGGTATTATCTGACTCGGTTGCCAGAACTTTTGCCAGGTTGAAGTGCGCCCGGTAGTTTTGCTCATCAAGTTCGATGGTTTGCCTGAAATTCTTCTTGGCCAGATCATAATCCGGTTCGATTACAAAGGTGCCGTCCTCGTTGATCTTTCTCCCCCCGGCCACCAGTTTCCCCAGGTAGTAATGCGCCTCCGCCAGGCTGTCATCAATATCTATGGCCATCTGGTAGTTCTGCCTGGCCAACTCGTAGTCGTCGGGGTCAATCATCAGACGGGCCAGGCGGTAGTAGGCCTTCGTGTAGTTTTGATCAATTTCAGTGGCTTTGGCCAGATGATCCTTGGCCTCACTATATTCTTCCAATTCCTCCAGGAGCAGTGCTAAGTGAAAGTGTGCCTCGGCATGGTGGGAATCCAAATCGATGGTTTCCAGGTAGTGCTTACGGGCTTGGTCTAAAGCCTGCTGCTCGTGGAGCAATAGGGCCAGCTGAAAGCGCCCGGGAATATAGCCTACATCAATGTCGATGGTCCGCTCCAGATGGCGCTGGGCAGCTTTGAATTGCCCCTGGTCCTTGAGCAGCAATGCCAGCTGAAAATGGGCCTCGGTGAAGTCCGGGTTCAGTTCAATCGATTTTTCCAGATGTGTTTTCGCGTCGCTGATAATTAGCTCCATTCTGCTGATCTTACTTGCTTGTGAAGACCCAAACGCCGTCCCATTCGCCCTTGGGCGGATTCTTCTTCAATTGTGCGCAGCGTTCAACGTACATCTGTGAGCACTTATCATCGGGGTTCCCTTTCAACGCATCCTTGAACATTTTTACAGCCTGGTCCCACCGGCCCTCATTGTAATATTCAATCCCATTATTAAAATGCCCCAGCACTTCGATCATGTTAGGGAAGGTCTCCTTGGTATGGTAATCGACCACCTCATAGACTCCCACCGGCTCGGTCTTGCCCTTAACGATCACCCGGTCTATTTGACGGGTCCGATAGGTAGCTTTGAGACTGGCGAAGGTATACTCGCTTATGAGAATATGGGCGCCATATTTCTTGCAGGCGCTCTCCAGGCGGGCTGCCAGGTTAACGCCGTCCCCAATAACAGTATAGTCCATCCGCTTGGGTGATCCGATGTTGCCGGAGACGATATCACCGGTGTTCAGTCCCAGCCCGTGGTCGATGGGCATCATCCCCTGTTGCGCACGGCGCTTGTTGAATTCGGCTAATTGCACCAACATGTTGATGGCCGCCCGAACTGCCCGATCAGGATCATCATCATGGGCGAAGGGCGTACCAAATATAACCATCATGGCGTCACCGATGAATTTGTCCAGCATCCCCCCTTCCTCCTGTATGCAGTCCACCATAATGGTGAAATATTCATTTAAAAATGCGACGGTTCCCTGAGGTCCTAATTTCTCGGTTAAGGTGGTGAAACTCCTGATATCGGAGAAGAGCACGGTCGCCACGCTCTGTTTACCACCCAAGTCTTCGGCCCCGCTATCTAATAGTTGATCCGCCAGATCCGCATCCATATACCTCGACATGGTGGACTTCATCCGCTTCTCAGTACTGATATCCTCAATCATCATCATAGTGCCCAGCGGTTTATTCTCATCATCCAAAAGTGGCAAAATGGTTATATTGGCTGAGATGGTCTCACCACCAAATTCCAGCTCCGTATCCATCATTACCTCGACCTCCGTTACATCCTTGATTTTCTTTAAAATCCATTCGTTGGGGCCGGAAAAAAACTCTTTGACATCGATTTTTAAAACATCCTCTTCTTTTTCAATCTTCATGATCCGGAGGGCAGCGGGGTTACAAGTGGCAATCAGCCCCTCTTCATTGATAGTGATCACACCGTTGGCCATGCTGTTGAGCATGCTCTCGGTATAATTCATGAGCTTCTGTACATTCTTAAAGAGCGTGGCATTTTCGATGCCGATTGAAATTTGCGAGGTGAAAGCGATCAGCCGGGCCTCATCTTCATTGGTGAAAGGTCCGCCCCGTTTGTTAAGCACCTGGCTGACACCAATGGTTTTTCCCGCTTTGTTGACTACCGGTACGCACAGCATGGAGCGGGTGAAGAACCCGGTCTGCTTGTCAACCGTGGGATTGAAGCGCAGGTCAGCGTAGGCATGGGGTATGTTCAGCGATTCACCGGAGGTGAAGACATGCCCGGCAATGCCCAGATGATTGGGAAAACGAATCTCATTCTTCCCTAACCCCTCGCCGACAATAGTGAATAGCTCGTTGGTCTTCTCGTCATTGATAAACAGGGATGACCGCTCGGCATCCAGTATCTGAGTTACCGTGGAGATTATTTTTTGCAGGAGCGGCTCGAGTTCCAGTTCCGATGATATTTGGGAAACCACATCGACAAAATCCAATTCTTGTTTTCGTGCTTCTTCCACCTCCTCTAGTACGAGATGGCTTTGAATAGCAATAGCTGCCTGCTCGGTGATCAGCATGAGCAGCTCCAGGTCCTGCTCGGTGAATGGGCCGCTTTTTTTGTTTAACAGCTGGGAAACACCGATTTTTCGGCCCGAAGCATCCCGCAGGGGAGCACACAGAATACTTTTCGTCCGGAATCCGGTTCGCAGATCCACATTCTTATAAAAGCGCTTATCCCGGTAAGCATCCGGTACGATGACCCCTTCTTCGTGAGTGAAAACCCACCCCGCGATACCCTTGGTGTTCATGATTCGAATCTCGCGCATGAAACTCCCCTGTATCGCCCGCGAATAGAGTTCGCCTGTTTTCTCATCGTTCAGGAAGATTGTACCGCGCTCGACCCCCAGAGTGGTGGTAGTGATATTTACCAGGGTTTCCAAGGCGGAATCTAGCGAATCGGTTACGGCCATATCGTTGTTGACCTTCAGAAGCAGCTGCGAGATCTTTTCACTAATTTTCCCTGCTCGCAGTCTCGATCCGGAATCAGTTTGGGCTGGCATGGTATTCCTCTAATTTTTCCCTTAGCAAAATAACTGTGTCTTGCAAATGCCTCTGCTCATCATCCTTGTTTAGGTTGTACCTCTGGAGATTTTCCTCGTATGTTGATCTATCCGCTTCAATTTTTCCTCGCATGGAACTGATTGTCGCCCGCAGTTGCTTATTTTCAGCGTTTAACTTCGTCGCGGCCTGTTGGGTCTCCTCTTTGCGATTAATCTCTGATTGCTCCATCGCTTCGCGCAACGATGTCACGGTAGCTTTTAATTGTTCTTTTTCATCATTCACCAGAGACACCGCATGTTGGATGCGCCCCTCTATATTTACCCGGCCCTGCTCTAACTCATCGCGTAGCACGCTTACCGTAGACCTCAACTGCTTGATCTGGTCATTAGCGCCCACCACTGCCTGCTGCACACGTTCCTCCGCACCGCTCCGAATCCTCTCCAGGTCATCCCGCAACGACAGCACCATCGATTTTAATTGCTTATTCTCGTCGTTACCCTCCGACACCGCCCGTAGGATTTGCTGCTCAACGTCAATCTTACTCCCCTCAAGCTCGTCACGCAGGGCCCGGACTGCAGTCTTTAACTGTTTGCTTTGATCGCTCGTTTGTGCGATGGCTTGCTGGATAAACTCTTCACGACCAGTTACAACCTTCTCCAGCTCTTCACGCAAACTCCTGATCGTAGCCCGCATGTGTTTTTTTTCATCTCCCACTTGCGCTATGGCCTGCTGCACTCTGGTCTCATCAAGGGTTTTAGCTTTTTCGAGTTCCTCGCGAAGGGCAACGATGGTATGTTTCAAATATTTATTTTCAACATCC
>JACZSB010000204.1 GCA_022574435.1 Fidelibacterota bacterium | reverse complement strand
GGACTGCTTGGCATGTGGACAAATTGGCATTCATGTTCCCGCCGTTAGGGATGACCCCCCCAATGGCCTCTCGAATAGGTCTCGCTACAGGTGAAGTTATGGTCCCCTTTATTAGCACGGTAGGCTTAACAGCGCTCCCAGGCCCCAAAGTTTTGCCTGAAGTAAATTTACCGGTCACAAGGCTAATTTTCTTGCAATTCGAACAGATAGGGCGCATCCCTTGTAGCCGAAATTGTGCTCGGTAACAAACCATAAGCCTTGACAGCAATAAATCCAGGCGGTAACTTTAGACCAACCGGTCAACTAGTTATACATGGTAATAAAAACAAATGCCCGAGAACGTCTCATTAAAAGCGCCATTGAACTCATGATGGCCAAAGGTTATCATGCCGTTAGTGTGAATGAAATATGCTCGCATGCCCACGTCGTGAAAGGAAGCTTTTACCATTATTTCCCAGCAAAGTGGGACATCCTCAGGGAGGTCATCAAGGCCCGGGATAAATTTTACCAGGAATTATTTTATAGGGCGCTGGCGGCAGATATTTCGCCTCTGGCCAAAATTCGACGAATATTCGAGCTCGCGTGCCAGGATCAACAATCCGTGATGGAAGCCACCGGAAAAGTCACCGGATGTACCATCGGCAACCTGACGCTGGAACTAAGTTATGCCGATGAACCGGCACGCCAAATATTTCGACAACTACTCGGAAACTACGCCGCCATAATATCACAGACGCTCAAACAGTCAATGGACATGGGGGAAATACCACGCAGACCCGTAGCACCCATTGCGCAAGCAATCTTTGCCTACCTGCAGGGAGTGATTCTCCTGGCAAAGGCAGAAAACAAGCCCCAATTGTTAGAGCAGCTTGCCGATGGCGCCATCTCGATTGCCCATGGCCTCAAAGAGGATCCCTCCTGATTAAATAAGCCCTGACTCAATCCAAGCCGATGCTTGGATTAAAAATAACCGACCGGTCAACTAGTTGCTCGTTGCCCAGTGAATGGCCTCGAGATTCTGCGGCTATCCTGCCTTCGATACCAGCCAGAAAATCAGCCCCGATTATCCTGAATCCTGAAAGCGAGGGGTTCCTTATGACGACAGAGTGACAGACTCGGATAAAACGAAACAGAGAATAAAGAGCATGCAAAAAGTCCTTCGCGACCTGATTGAAAACTCACCTACAGCGGTTGCACTGGTAGATAAGACCGGTAAAATAATTTACGTGAACGCCAAATTTGAAGCCTTGTTCGGATACAGCCGTAAAGATTTGGTGCAGACCCCGATAGAAATCCTCGTTCCCCAGCGCTTTAGAGCTAGTCATCCTAAGCTGCGCCAAAACTTTAATAATAACCCGATTGCGGGGCCGATTGGTGTCGGGCGCATTCTTTTTGCCCGGCGCAAGGATGGCACTGAATTCCCGGCCGAAATCAGTCTGACGCCACTTGAGGATGCAGGTACGCCGCTGGTTTTGAGTTGGATCATCGATATTACCGATCGCCAGGAGGTTGAGCGAATGCTGCGTAAAAGTCAGGCCGACCTGATGCGAGAGGTCAGGGAGCGGACCGCCGATCTCATATCCCTCAACGCAGACCTGCAGAAGGAAATAAGCTACCGTAGACGTGCCGAACGGGACCTGGCTGAAGAGCATGAGATGCTTGATACCATATTTCGAAGCATATCAAATGGGATCCTGGTCGCGAACCTTGCTGACGAAATCATCCTGATCAACCGGGCCGCCGAAGACATTACCGGCTGGTCCCGCGAGGAGGTCATTGGGCAGCAGATTTCCGCAATCTTGCCGGTGACTGATCAGTTCGTTGATGAGCAGGCGCAAAAGCATCTCCTTACGAATATTCGCCAGACAAAATTGATAGGTGAGGAAACGGAATATAGCCTAACGACCAAAAGTGGTAGCGAGCGCCCGGTCTCCATATCGGCCGTACCCCTGAAAAATGCCGATGACCGGATCGTAGGTATGGTCGCTGTATTCCGGGATATCACCTGGAGGCATCAGTTGGAAGAGCAAATCTTGCGATCGGATAAAATCAGCTCTCTGTCCAGTCTGGCAGGCGGCTTGGCCCATGATTTTAATAATTTTCTGCAGATCTTCACACTCAGTCTGGGCACTATCAAATTGCAGATGATAGGGAATGATAATGCCCGGGTTTTGCTGGATGGGATTGAAGATTCAATCATGCAGGCCAAAGGAATTACCCACCAGTTGCTCGACCTCACCAGGGGCGGGACACCCACCAAGCATAAAATGCAACTCGCGCCACTTTTGAAACGGGGCGTGATGTTCGCCCTACAGGGCAGCAGGGTAATCGCGCGCTATGAATTCGCAGATGATCTCTGGCAGGTCGATATCGATCCACAACAAATCAACCAGGTCATTTATAACCTGGTGATCAATGCCTGCCAAGCCATGCAGGGCGGTGGACATTTGACTGTCAGTGCCCGAAATACTGTCATTGAAAACGACCTGGGGCATCAACGGCTTAAGCCGGGACAGTACGTCGAAGTGTCGCTCAAGGACCAGGGGACCGGCATTCCCGAGGAGATAATCGGATCCATCTTTGATCCCTATTTCACAACCCGCAAAGCTGGCAACGGCCTGGGCCTGTTCTCCTGTTACAGCATCCTGAAGAAGCACAATGGTTGGATAACAGTTGTCTCCAAAATGAATAAGGGGTCTCTTTTTACGTTCTATCTACCGGGATGCACAGAAAATGCACAACCGGTCGACAGTAGGACCAGGCAGCTGTTGCCGGGAACGGCGCGAATACTGGTTTTGGATGCCAAAGATACATTGCGATTGGGGATGTCGATTTTTCTCAAAGAATTGGGTTTCCAGGTCCAATCGGTGACCGATGGCGCTGCCGCAATCAAGGCGTACCGGGAAAGCTGGGAGGCCAATCAGCCGTTTGATGTGCTTCTACTTGACGCCAACATACCGGGGGCAATGGCTGCCGGGGAGATTATCGATCCTCTACGGCAAATCAATGGAGCAATCAAAGTCATTGTCACTGGTTGTGACAGCACGGATGCAATACTGGTGAACTACCAAAAAATGGGCTTTAAGGCGACGCTGGCAAAGCCGTTCACGCCGGAAGAACTCAGCCTGGTCATTAGAAAAGTTCTTGAAGCTTGAGCCCCAGGTTTTGTAAATCTTCCTGCCCGCCAGGGCCTTTCCTTGGCAACGTATAGGCCCCGCCTAATTTCCTTACGGTAGCAAACCCAATTTTTCTAGTCTATATCGAATGGCAACCGGCTGTCAAAGATAGCTGCTATTTCAGCAGTATCGATCCCTGTGTTGTTTTCTCATGAGGCGCTCGTATTATTATGAAGTTCATTTTCGTAGGCTGTTGGATATTACCAATCAGTCACCTCAATACCGTATGATTTAGATTCATCTTGTTGGGCTGAGAACCGGGCAATCTCAACCGAATTCGCCAGGCAATATTCTTTTATGGCAGCGAGGAAAGCGCTGCCGTATGCTCTGCTCTTTTGCTGCCCCACTCCGCTGACTTGGAGGAACTCCTCGGGAGAGGCGGGCCTGCGCCGGGCCATGTCCCGCAGCGCGGCGTCGCCAAAGACAATGTAGGCCGGCATGCTCTTTCTGGCCGCAATCTTCCACCGCAACTTTCGCAACGCCTCGAACAGGTCCTTATCAACACCATCCCACGAATCTTTCGCCACCTTGGACACCCTGGCTGGTCTCTTCGCCGGTTTGAGCAGACGGGGCGTCTCTAATCCTTGCAGGACGCTCCTGCCCTTGGTTGTAACCTCCAGAACGTTGAAATCTCCGCTCTTTTGAATGTATCCCTGGGCCACCAGCTGCTCGATCCAGTCCCGGGTAATGCGCTTCTTGTAGTCTGATAGCAGGCCGTAGGTGCTCAGCGCGTCATGGCCATTCCCCAGGATTCGTTGGTCGCGCGAACCGATCAACACCAGGGCCGTGTAGTCCGCGCCGAACTGCTCGTCCAGGCGCAAAATGCAGGAGATAATTTTCTGGGCAGCCACCAGCGAATCTTCCATGAGGTCCAGATCGCCCAGGCAGACATCACAGGCGCCGCAGTTGGCTTTATCCAGATCCTGGCCAAAATAGTTCAGAATCGACTGGTGCCGGCAGGTGACGCCGGCGCAAAAATTGAAAATATCCTGTAATTTTCCAATGGCAATTTCCTTGGGTTCCGGATCCATTTCCCCCATAATACGCTGCCAGGTTCCGTAGTCGCCACCCCCATAGAACAGGATACAGTCAGCCTCGAGGCCGTCGCGCCCCGCCCGCCCGCTTTCCTGCTGGTAGTGTTCCAGCGACTTGGGCATGCCGGCGTGAATCACGTAGCGCACATTGGACTTATCAATGCCCATGCCGAACGCCACAGTGGCGATGATAATATTGACCCGCTCCTGGATGAAGGCCTCCTGGTTGATCCTGCGCTCCCGGTTTTCCATACCGGCATGATAGGGCAATACGCGGTAGCCTTTGTCGGTGAGGTCCGCACACAGCTGGTCCACATCTTTGCGCCGGATACAGTAAATGATGCCCGATTCGTCCTGGTGCTGATCGAGCACAGCGCAGACCTGACTCACTATGTTGCCGCGCCGGGTTACTTTGTAGATCAGATTCGGGCGATCATAAGGGCCAACCAACAACTGCGCATTTTCAAGCCGTAACTGGAGCGCTATGTCGCCGCGCACCTGCTGGGTGGCGGTGGCCGTATAGGCGTGAATGGCAATCCCGGGAAAGGCCGTCTTCAGCAGCCCCAGTTTGCGGTACTCAGGGCGGAAGTCGTGCCCCCACATACTGACGCAGTGGGCCTCATCCACGGCGATAAATGACAGTTCGATTTGCCCGAGGCGTTCAATAAAACCGTCCGATAGAAGGCGCTCGGGCGAGAGGTAAAGTAGTTTGAGTGCTCCATCGTGAAGGCGGGCAAAAACGGTGTTCCGTTCCTCAGGGGCCTGAGAACTGTCGATGCGCGCTGCCGGAACGCCACATTCTTTAAGAGCGTCAACCTGGTCCTTCATCAGGGAGATCAGGGGCGATACCACCAAAGCCAACCCCGGCATTATCATCGCCGGCGCCTGAAAGCACAGCGATTTCCCACCGCCCGTGGGCAGCACCACAATCGAGTCCCGGCCGCTAAGGACGCACTCCATGGCCTCTTTCTGTAGCGGCAGAAAGCCGTCATAGCCCCAATAGGCCCTCAATACTTTTTCAATATCGCCAATCATGTGTGCTCCCCGGCAGCCGCGTAATTACTGATTGTGCCCCATAGACCTTGCTGTCCAACCCAAAAACCGCTTGCTCTCCAGCCGGCCCTCGGCCGGGATCTTCTCGTGCAGATGCTCACGAAAG
>JACZSB010000013.1 GCA_022574435.1 Fidelibacterota bacterium | reverse complement strand
CAACCCCCGCTGGTAGCGCCGGTCCACTTCTTTGACGGCCGCCGTCAGGGCCAGCACCGGCAGCAGCAGTAGCAGAAGCCAGCGGCTCAGGCCACCCATTGCCGGTCCAGCTCCTTTAAGGCCGCCAATAGGGCCGCCCGGTCGGTTTCCACATTCCCCAGCACCACCGGTGCGAAGCGGGCCGCCGCCGACTGCTGCAACACCTCCAATAACCGGGTTTTCTGCTCAGCCGGGGCCCCGTTCCGGTCCAGCAGCGCCGCCACTTCATCAACTGTATATTCCTGATCGTTCCTACCCAGCCGGCGGTTAAGATAGAGGGTCACGGCCCGGCTGAACTGGCCGTAGATCTGCGCCGGTTCCCCGGACGCCTTTTCAATCATGGCCTGGGCGGCCACATAGGCCCGCCGCACCGCCAAACCCGGTCCCACGGACGTCGCCAGAACCCGGACCCTCTGGCCCAGCCAGGGTGCTGCGAAAAAGAACATGGTAGCTACGTTCAACAGCAGGATCCCGGGCGTATACCAGCCCTGGCCGGTCTTCAGCCACCGGGGCCGGGTGGACTTCCTGAAGCGGATATCCTTGCCCAGGATGGCCACCTCCTGGCGAGAGAAACCGGTGGTGCTGACTACGCCGCCGGGACGGGGGGCCACCTTCAGGTGAAACGGGCCAATGGTACTGGTGAGAAATTGGCCGTCCCGGGGCTCGAAATAAGTCAGCCGGATGGGCGGGATGGTGAACTCGCCCGCCAGCCGTGGAATGATCACGTATTCTAAGGTTTTGCTGCCACCCACCACATCCCCCAATGACGGTTCGGCGCTGACCTTGGGATCGAATACCTCCAGGCTGCTGGGAAATCTAACGGGGGGCGCCTCCAGCGTTTTGGTGTTGCCCCGGCCGGAAATGATAACGGTCAGGGTGACGGCCTGGTCCTGCTCCACCTCCTGGTAGTCCAGACCGCCGGAAAGGGTGAAATCGCCCACTACTCCCCGGTAGTCCGCCGGCCGGCCGCTGGTGGGGATCGGCTTGACGTGGATTTTGAGCGCCGGGGAGGCCAACACCTTGTTTTCCACCCGCCCGGGACTCAGAAACGAGAAATCGTCAAAGAAGGGATCACGGCGGCGGCGGCGCGACTGCACCCCGATCTTGAGCACCAACGGGTCGACCTCCAATGCACCCGACCGGGTGGGGAACAGGGCCAACCGTCGAACCACGGCGGAATAATAGCGCTGTCCCTCGATCAACTCCTCACGCAACTGTAATTTGCTGGGCGCGAACAACTCCTCAGTCCAGAATCCGGTCAGGTTGGGCAGGGACACCACCTCCCAGCCGGAAATGTTGACCTTGGTGTAAAGGGTCCAGGTTACCGTAAGCTGCTCACCGCGGTAGAGTTCCTCGCGGTCCACCTGGGTCAGTATGAACAGGGAGCTAGTGCCACCCTGGGCCCCACCCCCGGTAGCTGCTCCGGCCGGCTCTACCTGAATTGAGATCAGCTCCGTGCGTACGCGCCTACCATCCACCGTCACCGTCTGGGCCGGGATTTCCAGGCGGCCGCTACGCTTGGGCATCAGCGTCCACCTATACGAGGAGCTGGAGGTCACCGCGCCGTTGATGACCTGCACGCTGTGGGAGCTGCTGGGACCTGAAAGCAGCTCGAAATCCTTCAGGCCTAGCAGGGTGGCGATCTGAATCCGGCCGTTCTCCGACCTGATCTCGAACGTGATGGACTGCCCCTCCACCACCCGCTTATCACTCACTTGGGCCACCACCTTCGGCGCGGCGCGGCCTGGAACCACTGCGGACAGCAGCAACCCGGCGATGATCACCAGCTGGTACGGTCTGAAAGTGCTCAACATACTATATCTTATCGGTTGCTGCGCTGCATTTTCAATATCGGCCGAAATCAGCCCGCTACCAATCCTTTTCCAGCTTGGTGGGCGACTGTGGCTGGTAGACCCGCTTGAGCAGGTTCTGCTCATTGGCCCGTAAGGCGTTCAGGATGGCCTCCGCCTCCTCCCGCTCCAATTCATCCCGGGCCCGGGCTTCCTGCTCAGCCTCAGCCGGGTCTTGCGACTGGCTCTCTGATTGTTGCTGCTCCTGGCTCTGCTCGGCTGATCCATCCTGGGAATGCTCCCCATCCGACTGCTCTTGCTCACCAGGATCCTCCGCGGAATCACCCCCGGAGGAATCCTGATCCTGCTCGGAATCCTGGTCCCGCGAATTCGATTGCTCCTGCTGCTGCTGCTCCAGCAGGGTGGCGAGCTCGTAATTCACCCGGGCATCCTCGTCCTGGGGGTTGAGCTCCAGCGCCCTCCTATAGAAGTCCCGACTTTCAGCCACCCGGCCCGACCGGAACAGGCTGTTGCCCAAATTATAATAGATGCGCGACTGGGCCCGCCGATCCTTCGATTCCAGAGCCGCCTGATATTCCCTCAAGGCCCGCTGGTAATCGCCGATGCCGTAAGCCAGGTTGCCAAAATTATAGTGCAGCAGCGGCTCCTTGGGATATTCCCTGAGCAGCTGGCGGTATTGATCCCACACCGGCTGCAACTCCGGCGGTGGCTGGGGCGCCGGTGCAGTTTCCGGTGTGCTCTGGGCCGCTAACAGCGACAGGAGCCAGAGCCCTATGGCCATGCTACGCATACCGGCTGCGCGCCTTGGGGGCCTTCCGGCGTCCGCCCGGCAATAATAGTTCCGCCACGAAACAGAGCAGGGCCGGGAACACGAAATATTGGTAGCGGTCCTCGAACTGGGTAAACTGCTGGCTCTTCAAGGTCCGCTTCTCCATGGCGCCGATCTCCTCGGCCAGGGCTGCCACGCTGCCACTGCGATTGTCCACCCGCTGGTAAGTGCCGTTACCGGCCTGGGCCAGCTCCTCCAACACCAGCTCGTTGAGGATCGAGGTGACCACCCGGCCGGCGCCATCCTTCTTGAACTCGGTCCCGTCGCCCACCGGGATCGGGGCGCCGGATGGTGAGCCGATCCCCACCGTATGAATGATTATCCCCTGGCTGGCAGCCTCCCGGGCCGCTTCCAGCGCTCGGCCGTCATGGTCCTCGCCATCGCTCAGCACCACCACCGCCTTGTACTTGCGCGACTCGGCATCGAAGGTCCGCACGGCCAGCTCCAACGCCTCCCCGATGACGGTGCCCTGTAACGCCACCAGCCGCGTATCCACAGCATTCAAAAACAGCCGGACGGCAGCGTAATCCGAGGTTAGGGGACAATGCAGGTGGGCTGACCCGGCAAAGACGATCAGCCCAACCCGGTCACCTTCCAGCCGGGAGATCAGGAGCCCCATCTCGTACTTGGCCTTTTCCAGGCGGCTGGGTCTCACATCGGTAGCGTCCATGCTCAGCGAGATATCCAGCAACAGCAGCACGTCCGCGCCCTGGTGCTCCAGCTGCACCACCCGGGTGCCCACCTTAGGCCCCGTCGCGGCGATGATCAGCAGTCCCAGTCCGGCGAACAGGAGCATGGTTTTGGAGGCTTGCCGCTGCAGCCGCAGCCTGCCCAGCACGAACCATTGCACCCTTTCCTCGCCGAGGGCCCGCAGAACCCGGTTTGCCCGGCGGCGAAAGACCAGGCTCCAGACCAACAGCCCCAGCCAGGGCGCCAGCAACAGGGCGCTGAGCGGGTAAGCGAATTGGATCATGCCACTATCTTTTTAAACAGACCAGTCCCCACAGCCGGCAGCAGCAACCCCAATAAGCTGGCCGGGATCACCAGCCAGCCGTAAAATTCCTGGACGTTAAGGTACTCACTCACCTCAATCTCGGTACGCTCCAGTTCGTCGATCTGGCTGTAGATCTCCCCCAACGACTCCTGGTCAGTGGCCCTGAAATATTGCCCCCCCGTCAGGTCGGCTACCGCCTGGAGGGTCTCCTCATCCAGGTCCACCTCCACCTGCACCATCCGTTGCCCCCAGATGGGGTCCGAAACCGGGTAAGGCGCCAGGCCGTGGGTGCCGGCCCCAATGGTATAAATCTTGATATCGAATTTCTGGGCTAACTGGGCGGCTGTGGTGGGATCGAGCTCTCCGGCATTGTTGCTGCCGTCCGATAGCAGGATCATCACTTTGCTCTTGGCAGCTGAGTCCCGCAGGCGATTGATGGCATTGGCGATGGCCATGCCGATGGCCGTACCGTCGTGCTCCTTGTCCACGCTGCGCACCCGCGCCAGCAGGTCTTGCAGCACCTGGTTGTCATGGGTCAGGGGACATTGGATGAACGACTCACCGGCGAAGACTACAATACCCATGCGGTCGCCGGACCGGTCCCGGATAAACTGGCGAGCCACCGTTTTGGCCGCTTCCAGGCGATTGGGCTTGAAATCGGCTGCCAGCATCGATGAGGATATATCCAGCACCAGCATGATATCGATCACCTCCACCCGGTTTTCCCGGATCACGTCGGTCACCTGGGGGCGGGCCAGCGCCAGCGCCAGCAGCACCAATAGCAGGTAGCGCCCGGCTAACAGCAGCTGCACCTTCCGGTTGCCCGAACGCAGGGCGGCCCGGTCGAACAGCTCCAGGGAGGAGTAACGCAATACTCCTTCCTGCTCGCGGCCCCATCGGGCGTACCAAAAATAGAGCAGCGGCACCACCAGCAGCAGGAGCAGCCACCACGGTTGTTGAAATTGAGGCATCTGTCAGACCGAATAGTTTTGCTCTATAAAACGGCTGAGCTGGAAGATTGTTTCCTCTTGGAAGTAATTGGCGCTCAGTTGCAGCCCCACCGGCAGCCCGTTGCCCGAACTGCCCACGGGGATGCTCATAGCCGGCACACCGGCCAGGCTCATGGGGACGTTAAACACATCCCCCAGGTACATGGCTAAGGGGTCTTCCACCCGGCCGCCGATGGGAAAGGGGAATGTGGGGGCCGTGGGGGTCAGCAGCAGGTCCACCTCCCCGAAGACGTGGCCGAAGTCCTCCTTGATCAGGCGGCGCACCCGTTGCGCCCGGGTATAGTATTTATCCATGTAGCCGGCCGAAAGCACATAGGTCCCCAGCATGATCCGGCGTTGCACCTCCGGACCGAAACCAGCGCTGCGGGTATCGCTGTACAACGCCTCCAGGTCATCCCGATCATGCTGCCGCAGCCCGTAGCGCACACCGTCGAAGCGCGCCAGGTTGGAGGAAGCCTCGGCGGCAGTGAGGACGTAGTAGGCCGCTATGCCGTATTCCGTGTGCGGCAACGAGACTTCCTTGACCCTCAAGCCGGCCCCTTTCAGGAAGGCCACCAGGCTGTCCAGCCGGTCCTGAATTTCCGGTTCCACCCCTTCCCCGTATTCCGGGGCAATACCCACCGTAAATTGGCCGGCCCGCTCAGCATCGTAGGCAAAGGTCGTCACCGGCTCCGGGGCGGATGTGCTGTCTAAGGGATCGTGCCCGGCTATCACTTCGAACACCCGGGCGGTGTCCTCGGTGGTCGTGGCAAACACACCCACCTGGTCGAATGAGGAGGCGAAGGCCACCAATCCGTAGCGCGAGACCCGGCCGTAGGTAGGCTTGAGTCCGTAGACGCCGCAGAAGGCCGCCGGCTGCCGCACCGAGCCACCGGTGTCGCTGCCCAGGGCCATGTCCACCAGTCCGGTGGCCACCGCCACCGCCGAACCGCCGCTGCTCCCACCGGGCACCAGCTCGGGATCGTGGGGGTTGCGGGTGGGGCCGAAGCAGGAATGCTCCGTGGATGAACCCATGGCAAACTCGTCTAAGTTGGTCTTGGCGGCGATGGAGGCCCCGGCGTCCAGCAGCCGCTGCACCGGGGTGGCGGTATAGGGCGAGATGTAGCCTGCCAGAATGCGGGAAGCGCAGGTGGTGGGAGTGCCTTCCAAGTTCAGGTTGTCCTTGACAGCCATGAGCCGGCCCTCCAGGGGACCGCGCCGGGCCTGATCCAAGCCTGCCAAGGCCAGTGGGGGAATGTCCGCAATTACGGCGTTGAGCTCCTGCCGCTCCGCCAGGGCGGCCGGGAAGTTCTCTAGCCGGCTGCGAATCTCGGCGGTCAAAGCGAGCTGGGGACCTTACTTGTCCCCTTCCCCGGCGGGCTTGGATTCCACTTTATTCACCGGTTCGTCCAGGTCGGTCGCCGATTTGATCTCGTCGTGGATTTCACTTGTGGCCTGTTTGAATTCCCGCAACCCGCGGCCCAAACCCTTGGCCAGCTCGGGGAGCCTCTTGGCCCCGAACAGCAACAGGACGATGAACAGTATAACCAGTATTTCGCCAAAGCCTAACGACATGTCAGCCTCCTAAATAATTGTTCGCGCACTGGCCAGCTCCTCTGGCGCTCAGCGAAAGTAGCGCAGAAAATAATAGACAGCGCCCAGCCCCAACACGCTGCTGATATTGAACTTGACCCGCAAACCGAATGTGACCGTCACCACCAGCAGGTCCAGGGTCACCGGGCTGATGCCCCAGCTCACCGACTGGAGAAAGAACTGCTTCACCACGCCCTCGGGCAGCGTCACTCCCAGAACCTCCCCGAGGATAGTCCCCACCGCGGCGCCCAGGATCAGGGAAATGAAGATCATCCCCACCGAGCGCTTCCGGTATTCGCCGAATGCCATCAGCTCCGTCCAATGATCGATTCGAACAGGGCCAGTCCGTCCACCGACCCCAATACCGCCTCCGCCGCCCGTTCCGGATGGGGCATCATCCCCATGATGTTCTTCTCCCGGTTGAGCACACCGGCAATATTGGCGCTCGATCCGTTGGGGTTGGCATCCGGGGTGCGCTCACCAACGGCCGTCACATAGCGGAAGGCGATTTGCTCATTCTTTTCCAGCTGCTCCAGCTCCTGCGGCGAGACCAGGTAGTTCCCGGCCTGATGGGCGATGGGCATGGCGTAGCTCCGGCCGGTGTCCAGGCCGGCGGTAAAGGGGTCGCCGCTACCCTCGGGCTGCAGATATATCTGCCGGCTGATAAAGCGCAGACCGCTGTTGCTGATCAGCGCCCCGGGCAACAGGCCGGCCTCGATCAGTATCTGGAACCCGTTGCAGATGCCCAGCACCAGCCCGCCGGCGGAGGCGAATTGCCGCACCGCCTCCATGATTGGCGATAGGCTGGCGATGGCTCCGGTTCGGAGGTAATCACCGTACGAAAAGCCTCCCGGTATGATCACCACGTCGAAGCCGTCCAGGGAGGCCTCCCGGTGCCAGATAAACTCCGCCCGCTCTCCCAGCACCTGCCGCACCACGTGGTAGGCATCGTAGTCGCAGTTCGACCCTGGAAAGACCAGCACGGCGAATCGCATCAGTCGCCCTTGACAACTTCAAATGTGTAGCTCTCGATATTGGGATTCACCAGCAACCGTTCACAGGCTTCCCGGGTCACCTTCTCCGCCCCGGCCCGCGCCATACCCGGCAGGTCGATCTCGATATATTTGCCCACCCTGACAGCGGCCACTTTATCGATGCCCAGGTTCCGTAGCGCCTGGCCCACTGTTTCCCCCTGGGGGTCCAGGATGCCCTCCTTAGGGGTGATATACACGTGAGCTATCAAAGCTCTTCCTCCACCGACTGAAAATCTACGGCCCTATCGGTACGGGTCATCCAGCGCACAATCCCGATCAGCAGGTAGATGGTGATCAGCGGCAACAGGAAGCGTCCGTCAACAAAAAATGTAAGGAACAAGGTGGTGGTAATTACCAACAGAAAGAGGGTGTTCACCGGTCCGGCCCGCAACGAGAGGGCCGGTGTTTTCGTGTACCTGATCTGGCTAACCATCAGGAAGGAGACCACCATCACCATGGGCAACACCACTTTGGCCGCGCTCACTTCCTCCAGGGGTTGATAAAACAACACCAAGGCTACAATAACAAAGGCCGCCACAGGAGCCGGCAGCCCTTCGAAATAGGGCTTGGGCTTGCTGTGTTGGTCCACATTGTAACGGGCCAGGCGCAACGCCCCGAAAATGAGGGGCGCCCCGGCGATAGCGGCCCCCAGCACCGGGTGCAAGTCACGGGTGAATATGGCCCAGATCATCAGCGACGGGGCCAGGGAGAAGGAAACCAGGTCGGCCAGTGAGTCCAGTTCCATCCCGAACGCGGAAGGCACATGGATCCAGCGAGCCAGTTTGCCATCCAGAGCGTCGAAAATGCCGGCCGCCATCACCAGGTAGGCCGACCGGATGTAAAATCCCTCGACCACGCTGATAATAGCTAGAAATCCTAGAAACATATTCAACAGAGTGAACAGGCTGGGGATATAATCCTTCTTGATGGGCCGCCTGATCTTTCTCATTTGTCTGGTGATCTTCATGTTGCAAAATACCCGATAATACTAGTTGTCCCGCTCACCCGGTCGCCAACTTTGACCCGCACGTCGAAGTCCGCGGGCAGGATGATAACCACCCGCGAGCCGAACCGGATGAAACCCAAACGCTCTCCCCGTTGCGCCTGTTGGCCGGTGCGCATATAGTTGATCACCCGGCGGGCCACCAGTCCGGCGATCTGCTTAATGATGAAGTTACCGCCGTTTGCCTTAAAAAAGGATAGCGCTTGTTCGTTTTCCTCATTGGCCCGGTGGTTGAAAGCCGCCAGAAACTTCCCGGGCCGGTAGTCGGTGGCGGTTACTTCCCCGTCAAATGGCACCCGCTGAGCATGCACGTTAAAAATCGACAGGAATATTGAAATCTGCAGCGCCTCCCCACCGATATGATCATCCCGCCCGATCGGTTTGATCTCCACCACCCGGCCGTCAGCCGGGGATAGAAACGCCTGGGCGTCGGGCGGTATTTCCCGGTGCGGGTCACGGAAGAACATCAGCGAGAAGATCACCAGCGACCACCCCAGCAGGGCCAGTCCCTTCAGGACCGGATGCGGCGCCAACAGCAACCAGACACTCAGCGCCATAGTCATGCCCAGCAACGGCAGGAGAATAATCCGTCCCTCCACCGCCATGTCAGCCCCCGGTAACCCGGCTGAGCATCTCCTGGTAGACCTCCTCCACCCGGCCCAGGTCGAAACGGAAGCGGTCCTTATCCAGCTTCTCACCGGTTTTCAAGTCCCAGAAACGGCAGGTGTCAGGTGAAATCTCGTCCCCCAGCAGCAGCTGGTCGCCAGCCATGCCGAACTCCAGCTTGAAGTCCACCAGGGTGACGTTGATACCGCTAAAGAACTCGCGCATCAACACGTTGATCCGCCGGGCATAGCCGCTAATTTCGTCCAGGGTCTCCAGCGAACAGAGATCGAACTGCACCACGTGTTCGGTGTTCATCAACGGGTCATGGTGCGGGTCGCTTTTATAGTACAGTTCCAGTATGGGCTCATCAAAAACCCGGCCCTCCTCGATGCCGTAACGCTTGCAGATGCTGCCGGCGGCCACGTTGCGCATGATCACCTCCACCTGGATCATCTTCAGCGCCTTGATCAGCATCTCCCGGTCGCTCAGTTTCTCCACGAAGTGGTTGGGCACCCCCTGCTCCGCCAACAGGGAAAACATGTGGCTCGAGATGGCGTTGTTCACCACCCCTTTGGAGGCGATGGTGGACTTCTTGGTGCCGTCGAAGGCGGTGGCGTCGTCCTTGAAGTGCTGGATCAGTAGATCGGGATCGTCGGTGGCAAAGACTTGCTTGGCCTTGCCCTCGTATAGCATTGGTCCTTTTTTCATGAGAGTTCCCCTTAAATATCTAACCGTTTCTTCCACTAATGTCTATTCGTGGGCCTACGCGCCGTTTAACCTCTCCCCTTCGCTGCGCGATGCCCCTCTCCGTATGACGGAGAGGGGACGGCCGTAGGACGGGGCCTGCCCTGAGTTTATCGAAGGGGTGAGGTTCCCCGCCGTCAGCTTGTATAGCTCATAGGCCCTGTTGACCATCCGCTAAAAACCTCTCCCCTTCGCTGCGCGATGCCCCTCTCCGTATGACGTGGAGGGGACGACCGTGGACGGGGCCTGCCCTGAGTTTATCGAAGGGGTGAGGTTCCCCTCGCAGGCTCACGTAATATATTTTCGGGGGAAGTCCTGTTTTTTCATGATTATCCCACCGCTAGTTTATATTGTCAGACAGGGCCTATTCCAGGCCAATCCGTTTGAATATGGCCTCCACGCTGCGTCCTAAATTATCATAGTTGAAACAGGCCTCCAATTCCTCCGCGGGCAATTTGCCGGTAATTTCCCGGTCTTCCTGCAACAATCGCTTGAAATCTCCCCCCTGTTCCCAGACCTGCATGGCGGGCCGCTGCACCAGGGCATAGGCCTGCTCTCGGGTCAGCCCCTTGTTGACCAGCGCCAACAGCACATTCTGGCTGAATATCAATCCCCCGGTCAACTTCAGGTTGGCCATCATCCGCTGGGGGTAGACCACCAGCCCCTCCAACAGGTCGATAGCCTTCCCCAGCAGGTAATGCATCAGGGTGGTGGAATCGGGGATGATTATCCGCTCCACCGACGAGTGGGAAATATCGCGCTCATGCCACAGGGCCACGTTTTCCATAGCCGCCAGGGCGTTGGTCCGCAGCAGCCGGGCCAGGCCGCAAATCTGCTCCGTGACGATGGGGTTGCGCTTGTGAGGCATGGCTGAGGATCCCTTCTGTCCCTTTGTAAACGCCTCCTCCACCTCCCGCACCTCCGTGCGCTGCAGGTGGCGAATCTCCAGGGCGATCTTCTCCAGGCTAGCTCCCGCCAGGGCCAGGGCCGTGAGATAATTGGCGTGGCGGTCCCGTTGCACCACCTGGTTGGACACCGGGGCGGCAGTTAGTCCCAACCGCGTGCAGACCTGCTCCTCCACCTCGGGCGGCAGGTGGGAGAAGGTGCCCACTGCGCCTGAAAGTTTACCCACGGCTATCTCCACCATGGCCGCCTCCCAGCGCCGCCGTGAGCGATTCAATTCCTCCGACCACAAGGCCAGTTTCAGTCCGAAGGTGATCGGCTCTGCGTGCACCCCGTGCGTACGGCCGATCTGCCAGGTAAATTTGTGCTCCCGGGCCTTTTGGCGCAGCAGCCCATGCAACCGCTGCAGCCGCTCGCGGATCAGCTCTCCGGCCTCCACGCATAACAGGGCCAGGGAGGTATCCAGCAAGTCGGAGGATGTCATTCCCAGGTGGATGAAGCGCGCATCGGGCCCCACCTCCTCGGCCACGTTTGTCAAAAATGCGATCACGTCGTGCTTGGTTTCGGCTTCGATCTCAGCGACCCGCTCAGGACTGAAGGCGGCCTTCGCCTTAATGTTGGCCAACGCCTTTTTGGGAATCTCCCCCCGCTCCGCCAGCGTCTCGCAGACGGCCAACTCCACCTGCAGCCAGGTTTCGTACTTGTGCCGGTCGCTCCACAGACGGCCCATTTCCGGCGTAGTGTACCGCGGGATCATCTGCGCTCTAGCGGCCCAGTTCCATGGTTATGACCAATTCATCGCCGTCACGCCAAATCTTCATCTGCAGATCGTCCCCGGCCTTCAGCAGGTCTTCCTCCACAATATTGCGAAAATCCAGCCCGGTATTCACGGGTCTGCCGTTGGTCTCCAGTATAATATCCCCCGGCATGAGGCCGGCTTTGTCACCGGAACTGCCGACCTTGACCGTGGTGATCAGGAAACCTCCCCGGAAAGGCAGTCCCAGGTAGGCCTGGGTGGCACGGTCCACGGTGCGTCCCCCCAGACCAGTGCGTATTTCCCGGTCCACCCGGCCTTTGGTCTTCAGCTCTTCCACGATTTCCCGCACCCGGTTGATGGGAATTGCGAAGCCGATCCCGATAGAGCCGGCCGAATAGACGTTTTCAGTGAATATGAAGCTGTTGATACCGATCACTTCCCCGTCCGCATTCACCAGCGGACCGCCGCTGTTCCCCGGGTTGATGGAGGCGTCGGTCTGGATCATGTCCTGGTACACCCGTCCCGGTTCTTTGTGCCCGAAATCCATGTGCAAACCGGAGATGATCCCCAGGGTGGCGGTGGGCTGCATATTCACATCGAACAGGCCCAGGGGATTACCCAGCGCCACGGCCCATTCCCCGATAATCAAATCGTCCGAGTCACCCAACTTGACCATGGGCAGGCCCTGAGCGTCGATCTTCAGCAGGGCGATATCGGACAGCGGGTCCTGGAAAATGTTGCGCACCTCGTACTCCGCTCCCCCCGGCAGGGTGACTATCACCTCAGCCGCGTGGTCCACCACGTGCGCATTGGTCACAATGTACCCGTCGGACGATAACACCAGTCCGGACCCCAGGCTTTTTACTCGCCGGTAGGTCTCGGGAAACATAGCGGACCAGATGGTGTCGTCGAACAGCAAGCCGTAGGGCCGGGGCCCTTTCTGGAGCTTGATCACATTGATGCCCGCCACCGCCGGGCTCACCATTTCGATGGCCCGTGTGATGGCGCTCTCCCGGCTGTGGTCCAGGTTTTCCCGGGCCTGGGACAACAACAATGTGACGGGCAGGAGCCAAACTAAAGTGGCCCAAACCAGGCTCCGGCCGGAATTGGAATGGCGCTGAGCCCCTTTCATCCCCATGCCGCCCTTGCTTTAGCAACTACCCCATTATCCGTACCCTGACGCCGGTCATACCGCACCTCCTCCAGCACCAGCCCCTGAGCCGGTGCCCGATAGGGCTTCAGCCCCCCGGATCGCCTGTGCAGCTGCCGGGCGAACTGGTCGAGGGTGAACCGCCCCCGGGCCACTTCCACCATGCTGCCCACCAGGAAACGGACCATATGGTGCAGGAACCGGTCGGCCGCCACCTGGTATTCCAACCGTTGCGGCTGCTGTTCCCACTGGGAAAGGGTCACATTACAGTCGGTGGAGTCCTGTTCCGGTTGAGCCTTGGCGAACCCCTCGAAGTCATGGCGCCCCACCACCAGGCCGGCACAATCCTGCAACAGATCGGGGTCGAGGGGATAGCGCACCTGCCAGATATATTGGCGACCCACTACGGGGTGGCCGGTGGTCAAGGCATAGCTGTAGCGCCGCCCGGCGGCACTGAACCGGGCGTGGAAGTCATCTCCGGCCGGTGACAGATCCTGTACCCTGACATCATCCGCCAGCTGAGCATTGATGGCGGCGCACAACTGCTTGGGCGTCAGGCTGGTCTCCAGCTGGATGCTGGCCACCTGGCCCCGGGCGTGGACCCCGCTGTCGGTGCGGCCGGCGCCGTTCACCACCACCCGCTCACCGCCTACCACCCGTTGCAGGGCCGCTTCCAACTCGGCCTGCACCGTGCGGTCGCTGGGTTGCGATTGCCAACCCTTGAAAGCGCTGCCGTCATACTCAATGAGCAGCTTAAAATTTAAAATAGCCATCGGCCGCCGCCCATTAAAAGCATAATTGCCAGGCTCCAGCCGGTGTCTGCCGCCCTAAACGGCACCGGCGTGAGCTGCCCCCGGGGCACTACCCGGCCGTAACCCCGCTGGTCCATCACCACAGCCAGCTGGTCGGCCCGGGCCAACGAGCGCGAAAGGACCGGTAGCAGGTTGGCGCCATAAAAGCGTACCCTTTGCCCCAGGTTGGCCGGCGGGGTAAAACCTAAGGCCCGGTTGAAGCGCTCCAGGCGGCCATATTCCCGGCGAACCTGGGGAATAAAAACCAGGATCAGCCGCAGGATTTGCAGCAGGTCCTCGGCCCGGCGGCTATGCCAGCGGGACTTGTCGAGCAGTGTTTTCAGACTGTCCACGATCCGCTGGGCGCCCATCCCCACCAGCAGCACACCCATCACAGCGGACAGCCCGATGAAACGCGCCAGGATGATAGCCTCACCGGCTATCACCGAGCTGAACCTCCGATCCGGTTCCACTGCCCAGGTAAACAGCACGTGGATGGTGAAAAACAACACGGTCCAGGGGAGCATCAGCCGCACGCTGCCCACTATAGGCCGCACGCTCAGCCCCAATGAAATAGTCAGGACCAGGAAGCAGACGGTGCTGTAGGCCAGCTGCTGCCAATCGGCGGCCAGGGAAACGGTCAGCAGTCCGGCCAATGCCAAAATAATCCGCACCAGGGGATTATGGCCGCTATGTAAACCTGGGAGGCCGCTGACGGACACGTCAGAAATCCCAGCTCAATTTTATAAGCCCCCCGGCCGCGGCCGGCAGCGGAACAACGGCGGCCTCGGGTATGGCCCTGGTGAGATACAGGATGTTGATGGCCGCCAATACCCGGTTCACTATCAGTCCGCTCACGGCAATGGTGGTTGCTTGGTCCCATCGCAGGCTGCTGTTCCGCAGCTCTCGATAGCGCTCGCGGTGCGCAGTTGTCTCCCAATCCCAATCGGCATCGCCACCGGTTATATAGATGGCCGCGATGTTGCGCCGCCGGAGCTGGTCCTGATTATACTCCTCCATATTGTCCCAGGCCCCCAGTCGAAAATAATAAATGTCCGGCCTGGAGCGGTTGCTGACGCCGGCATACTGAGCCGCGTAGGACCGGTAACCATCCCGGTTGACTTCCGCCCACTTGCCGGCGGAGGCTATACTCAGCCACAGTCCCGCCTCGGCTACCATGAAGCGCGAGGCCCAGCGATCAGACCGTAGGGTGCGTTGCCCCCAACCCGGCAGCACCAATGATCGCAGCACCGCGCCCTTGCGCCCCGAATCGCTTTGTTGCTGAGCACCCAGCCCCTGGATCGCACTGAGCACTAACAGGGCCGCCAATGTAATTTTAGGAATCATCAGGCCTGCTCCTGCTTTGCAACTCCATCCGCAAAGTTATGATCGACAGTCCCACCGCCAGAGCCAATATCAGCCAGGCAAAAAAATCGCCGTGGCGCAGGTAGAATGTCGATTGGTCGCTGGGGGCTATATCGGCGGTGAAGACCCCCTCGCGATTGAGCCCCAGGCGAGCGATAATCCGCCCGGTCTGATCGATCACCACGCTGATCCCCGTATTGGCCGCCCGCACCACCGGCCGCCGCAATTCCACCGCCCGGTAGCGGAACTGGGCCGTGTGCTGGTACGGTTCGGAGGTGAAGCCAAACCAGGCGTCGTTCACCAGGCCCACCAGAAAATCCGCCCCGGCCCGGGCGAAATGACGATATAGCTGCGGCCTGGTGGTCTCATAGCAGATACCCACGCTGAACCGGGCCCCGTCCACATCGAAAACGGTATAACTATCGCCGGCCTTGAAATTTGCCTGGCCCAGGTTCAGCTCCTTGAGTACCTCGAACCAATCGGAAAACGGAATGTATTCGCCGAACGGCACCAGGTGGATCTTATCGTAGCGGCCGCCGATGCCGTTGCTGTCGATCAGGCCGGCGGAGTTGAAATATTGTACCTCTCCACCCGGCAGCCGCTCATATTCGGGCATGCCGGTGATCACGGTCAGTTGCAGCTCGCGCAACTCTTCCTGAATCTGCCGCAGGTAGCCCCGCCCGCCGTGGCGCAGGTAGGCCGGGGTGGCCGCCTCCGGCCAGAACACAATTTGGGGGTGGTCCTGTGCCACTTCCCTGGTCAGGGCATTCAGTTGATTGAAATGCCGCTCCCGGATCTCCGGGACCCATTTCTCCAGGGCGTTGGTATTGGGTTGCACCACTCCCACCCGCAGGGTCGGTACCGGCGCCGGAGGGAGTAGCGCCCAGCCGCTCAGCCAGGGCACTATCAGCGCTGCGGCCAGCACGGGGGCGCCTACCGCCCAATTTTTATTGTGCCATAGTTCCCTCGTTAACACGTTCACCAGCACCACCCAGAAGCTGAGGCCGTAGATTCCGGTATATTCCGCCAGCTGGATCGGCAGTAGATACCCCGCCTGGGAGTTGGCCAGGGCGATCCAGGGGAACCCCATGGTGCCGAAGGTGCGAATAAATTCCACCGTCACCCACAATAGTGGCAAGCTCCACACCGCCGCCGGTCCCCAGCGGAGCCGCAGCCAGCCGAACCACCAACCGATGAAAGCATAGTTCAGCGCCAGGAACAGCACCAGGGCGATCATGCTGGCCGTCGCCGCCCACCATACGGTGCCGGAATTGAAGGCCACGAAATACAGGAGCGTAAAAAGAAAGCCCAGCGACCAGAGCAGGCCTAAATAGGCCGACCGGCCAGGTGAGGGCGACTTGAGCCAGGCGTCGATCAGCGGCACCAGCCCCACCCAGGCTAGAAACCCCAACGGAAAAGGGGGGAAACTGAGGGCGGTGGCAATCCCTGCCAGCACCACTTTCCTGGTGACAGGCAGGCGCTGGTACCAGGAGACGAGCGCCGGAGATTTCAAGGGTGGGAATCCAGGTAATTTTGGAGGAACAGGGCGGCGGCGGTGCGGTCAACCATTTCCTTATTGTGCCCGGTCTTGATACCCTGCTGCTGCAGAGCTTTGCGGGCAGCCACCGTGGTCAACCGCTCATCGTAGCGCTCCACCGGCAGAGCCAGGTTCCGTTCCAGGTCGGCAATGAACTTATCCACCACCTTGGTCTGCCTGCCCTGCTCACCGCTCATGGTCAGGGGATAACCTACCACGGCCAACTCGATTTCCTGCTCGCTGATCACGGCTTCGAGCTGGTTCCACCAACCGTCTCCCGCATCCCTGATCAAGGTTAATAACGGCTGGGCGATTATCTTCAGTGGATCGGAAACCGCCAGCCCCACCCGCCGTTCACCGAAGTCGATCCCTAATATGCGCGTCAACCGCTAGGGGCCGAAAGTTTATCGAGCGGTTTCCGCAGCACCTGGCGTAGCAGGCGCCCCGGCTTGAAGTGGCTCTTACGGCGGGGGGGCACGTAAACCTCTTCATTGGTGCGGGGGTTGCGAGCCCTCGGTTTGGCCTTGGTGGGCTTCACCTCGAATACGCCGAAATTTCGAATTTCCACCCGCAATCTGGGATGGTCCTGACTCATGATCTCCCGCAGCACCTCGAAAACGGTATCTACCGGTGCCTTCATCTGCGAGACGGGAACGTCCAACTTGTCGGCCACCCGCTGGGTCACGTCCCGTTTAGTGTAGGTAATGCTTTGAATTTTTGCCATGCTTAAATCCGCTCCATATAAATTAAACCCGGAATCATCCGAACGCGGTGTTGAATGCGCTCCAGCTTACGGATGTCATCTACTTCTACCGACATATGCAATGTCATGATTCCATCCTCGACTACCATGTCCACGCTGGCGATGTTGGTGTTGAGCTTGGAGGTCGATTCGGTCAGGTCCTTGAGGAAGTGTTTCCGGTCTTCCGCCACGATTTTCAACGGCACGACGAAATCCCTCCGCTTGCTCACATCCCACTCCACTTCCACGAAGCGATCGTGGTTGGCGTCAATGATCGGCAGGTTGGAACAGGCCACCCGGTGCACCGTGATCCCCCGGCCGCGGGTCACAAAGCCGATGATTTCGTCACCCGGAATTGGGTTGCAGCACTTGCTCAACGAGATCATCAGGTCGGAGATGCCGTCCACCCGCACCCCCTGGCCCGACTTGCGGTACCGGCGGCCCGGCGCTACGCTCAGCTTCCTCTCCAGCGCGTCCTCTTGCGGCAGTTGCTCCGGCGTGAATTTGACGATGACCTGCCGGACGGTGACATCTCCCCGCCCCAAGGCGGCATACAGCTGCTTCACCGTCTCGTAGCCGCTACGGCCGGGATTCTTACGGATGGCCTTATGCACGGCCGTCATCTTCAAGCGCCGCAGGATCTTCTGCAGGATCTCCTCCCCCAACCGGATACTCTCATCCAACTGTGCCCGGCGCATGAAACGGCGAATGTGACTCTTGGCCTTGCTGGTTTGCACGAACTTCAGCCAGGCGTAACTGGGGGACTGGTGCTCCGAAGTGATGATCTCCACCGTGTCCCCGTTGTGCAGCTTGCTGTTTAAGGGCACGATCTTGCCGTTGACCCGGGCGCCCACGCATTGTAGACCCACCTCGCTATGTATCTCGAAGGCCATGTCAACCGGGGAAGACCCAGCCGGCAGCTGAATTAGGTCTCCCCGGGGGGTGAAGATAAATATCTCATCCTTGAACAGGTCGATCTTCAGCAGCTCCAGGAATTCCTCGGGGGTGGACTTGTCATTCTGGCTAATCTCCACCAGTTCCCGCAGCCAGCGGATCTGGCGATCCATATGGGTCAGTTTGGCCTGGTCCGATTCCTTGTAGCGCCAGTGGGCCGCCACCCCGATCTCAGCCGTTTCATCCATCTCCACGGTGCGCAGCTGCACCTCAACCACCTTGCCCCGGGGACCCACCACCGTGGTGTGCAACGACTGATAGCCGTTCATTTTCGGGGTGGCGATAAAATCATTGAAGCGTTCCTGGATTGGCGTATATAGCTGGTGCACGATACCCAGGCCGGCGTAGCAATCATCCACCCGCTCGGTAATGATCCGTACCGCCAGCAGATCGTAAATCTCTTCAAAGTTCACCTGCCGGCGCTGCATCTTGCCGAAGATGGAATAATAATGCTTGGGCCGCCCCACCACCGTGGCCTGGATATGGTACTCCTTGAGCTGCTTTTTGATCGGTCGCACGAAATCGGCAATGTATTTCTTACGCTCCGAACGGGAGTCCCGCACCATTTTTACCAGCTCGCCGAAGGCTTCCGGCTCGATCACCTTAAATATCAGGTCTTCTAAGTCCCACTTGACCCGCGCCATCCCCAGGCGGTGCGCCAGCGGGGCGTATACATCCCGGGTCTCGATGGCGATGCGCCGCTGCTTGATCAGCGGCAGGTACTTGATGGTGCGCATATTGTGCAGGCGGTCGGCGAACTTGATGATAATCACCCGGATGTCCCGCGCCACCGATAACAGCATCTTCATGAAGTTCTCGGCCTGGCGTTCGGCGTGACTGCGAAATTTGATCCCCGACAACTTTGTGACACCATCCACCAGCTGGTAGACCTCCGGGCCAAACTGTTCCTTCAGGTCCTGGGCGGTGAGGGCCGTATCCTCCAGGACATCGTGCAGGAACCCGGCAGCGATGGTGACGGGATCCATGTGCCACTCCGACAGCAGCAAGGCGGTCTGGTAACAGTGCTCGAAGTACGGTTCGCCCGATTTGCGGAGTTGCCCATCGTGGGCCTGTTCGGCGGCGCGGTAGGCTCTCCAGAGGAATTGCTCCACATCCTCCCGGCTCTCCTCCTTCAGGTTCATGTTGGCCATGATGGCCCGGAACTTGGCCGGGAACCGGCTGCGGCGGGGCAGGATCTGCTTGAGGGTATCCACCACCATCAGAAGGGGGTCTCCTCCCCGGCGAACTCAAGATCATCCCTGAAAGACGCATTCTCAAACTTGGTGTAGATAGCCTCGAAGGTGAGGTGCACCGTGCCGGTGGGACCGTTACGCTGCTTGGCGATGATCAACTCCGCCTTGCCTGCGTCATCTTCCGACCGGCTGTATATTATCGGGCGGTAAAGGAACAGGATGACGTCGGCGTCCTGCTCGATGGCCCCCGATTCCCGCAGGTCGGACATGATGGGCCGCTTCTCCTTGCCGGGGCGCTGCTCCGGGGCCCGGGAAAGTTGCGATAGGGCCAGAATGGTTATGTCCAGCTCCCGGGCCAGGCCTTTCAGTGAGCGGGTGATATCCGACATCTCCTGCTGCCGGTTTTCCATCCGCGACCGGCCGGAGATCAGCTGCAGGTAGTCGATGATCACCAGCTCCACGGCATGGTCGGCCTTGAAGCGCCGGATGCGGGAACGCAGTCCCAGGATATCCAGCCCGGCGGTGTCATCGATGAAGATGGGCGCCTCCGATAATATCCCGGCGGCTTTGGATATCTTGGGCCAGTCCCGCTTGGTGAGGGTACCCTGCCGCACCTTGTGGGAGTCCACCTTGGCCTCAGCAGTGATCAGACGCATGGCCAGCTGGTAGTTGGACATCTCCATGCTGAAGATTCCCACCTTGTGCCGGAATTCCTCGCTGGCGGCGTTGCGGGCGATGTTCAGGGCCAGGGCGGTCTTGCCCATGGAGGGCCGGCCGGCCAGGATCACTAGGTCGGACAGCTGGAAACCGTTGGTCATCTTATCCAGATCGGCGAAACCGGAGGGGATGCCGGTGTAGCGGTGCCGGCGGTCGGCGCTGTGCAGCTGGTCGAGTTTGCCGAGGCTGTCGGCTAGAATAACTTCGATCTCCACCGCTTCGTTTTTGGTAGCTTTACGCTGCAGCTCGAATAGCTGGTGTTCGGCGCTGTCAAGTAAGTCGTCGATCCCCTGCTCGCCACTATAGGCCTTTTCGATGAACTCGTTACCGGTGGCGATGATCTGGCGGCGAGCCCAATGATCACGTACTATTTGAGCATACTGTCCCACATTGGCCGCCGAGGGCACCCGCTCGGCCAGGCCGGTGAGATAGAAGGCGCCACCCACTATATCCAACAGACCCCCCTTGGTCAGATGGTCTATTAAAGTCAGGGTATCTATCGGTTCACCCACATTCTGCAACTCTTCCATGGCGCTGTAAATCTGGTTGTGGATCTCTTTATAAAAAGCCCCCTGCGGCAAAATATTCACTACCCGGTCGAACGCCCCTTTTTCGATCAGGATGGCGCCCAGCACGGCCTCTTCCGCCTCCAGGTTCTGGGGCGGCAGCTTTAGTTCGCCGTTCTTTTTGGCCGCCATGGTCTGCGCCTTAGCCATTGTTATTCCACTCAGTTACCGGTCGCCCTCG
>JACZSB010000203.1 GCA_022574435.1 Fidelibacterota bacterium | reverse complement strand
CCTATTGCCGGATTGGAAACTTGGTGGACAGCGGAATTGTCAAACGGCAAACAGCATCCACCTATCTAAAGCAACTTTGTGAAATCGGCGTACTTGAGGAGATTAAGGCCGGTCGTGAGAAACTCTTCATGCATCCCAAGTTCATTAAGGTGCTGACACAGGATACGGACGGTTTTACCGAATACCCCCACTGATGCCCTACAGACACCTACTTCCTCACCGAGGCCGTCTCCCTGGAGACCCAGCAGCTGATTCAACGAGGTATCCACCTGGGCAAGGACCGCAAGGAATTCCAGTACGAGGGGCCGTATACACAGGAAAAGCACTGCCAGTGGGACCACCAAACTCTATAACAACCCAAACGAAGCTTTAGCCCACGAATACCTTAATCGTCTGTGACGTAATTGTGGCAGATTTTCCCAGACCCATGCTAGTTTAAGGTATAGACCCGGCATTCAGCATATAAACGGGAAGCCCCCATTTCATGACGGTAATAGGGGCTTCTCCCTCGTACCCCGGACGCGATTCGAACGCGTGACCTACGGCTTAGAAGGCCGTTGCTCTATCCAGCTGAGCTACCGGGGCTCGATACAGCCGGAAATTATATATCTATTCTATAACTACCCAAAGAAATGTGCGCTGCCGGTCCGCCCATTCCGGGCAATTCCACGGCCGCCTTCCGTTCATAAGTGCCTTTTCCCGACTTAAATTGTTTTGAATAATATCCCCACCTCGATAGCTTCGGAGCCAAAATACGCAGTCGGTGTGCCATCAACGAGGATTCATGCCTGGCTATAAGAACGTTGGAATAAAGGCTCACAACCGAATCGCGATTGATTTCCCCTTAACATAAATGAGATTCTCAAAGATAGAAATCCTGATCGTTTTTCTGGCGGTCATCCCTATAGCAGCGGCGGTACCCGGCCGGGTGCTGGCCCGCGTGGGCGCCGGCAGCATTACCGTGGCGGAATTTGAGCGGCGCTATTCCTTGGTCCTTGACACGGCCCGCACCGCCGATTCGCTGGCCGCCAGGTTGCACTTCCTGGATCGGTTGATCGCTGAGGCCACCCTGCTGGCAGCCGGCCGCGATCAGGGTCTGACGGAACAACCTGAGATCGTGATGGCCGGTTACCTGGCCTGGCGCAATGTTTTGCTCACTGCTGTGACAAAGGCCCATTTCATTGAGGAGGTTCGTGATGATCTCGCCCGTGTTGAGGCCGAATATCAATACCGTAATACGGCCCTGCTTACTCGCAGTATGGTCGTCACCGACAGCCTGCTGGCTATGCAGTACCGGGAGGAACTATCTCGGGGCGCAACCTTTGAATCTCTGGCCCTGCGGGTCTACCGGCCCAGACATTTCATGGACCGGCCCTGGGAGCTTGGTTGGAAGTACGCCCCGGAGCTGGATCCCACTTACGCCCGGTTGGCCTACCAATTGTCGCCAGGTGATATCTCCCCGCCGATTAGAACGGCCGACGGCTACCTGCTAGTGCAACTGCTGGCCAAGGACTACCGTCCTGACCATGGTCATTTCGAGCGGGTAAAATACTACCAGCTCATAACCGACCAGCTCATGGCGGCAGAGGCAGTTCCAATAGAAATCACCAGTGCAATTCTGGAGGAATGGGCGTCGGCGGTACCGATTAAGTGGCGCCGCTGGGGAATGCGGAAAGTGCTCCGGTCGGGAATTCTACTCCAATCGCCGAACGCCACAGCCATCGAGCCGCCGGATCATGAATTATTGATAACGGAATTATTCGTACTATATGACGAGTCCTACACCCTGGACTGGCTGCTCACCCGCCTGGAGCTGCTGCCGCCTGATGGCCGCAATGGCACAATCGTCAACCGCGACTTCAGGGCACTACTTGTACAAGTACTTAGGTGGGACCGTATGATGGACCTGGCGGCGGCCCTACCCTCCGCCGATTCGCTGATGCAGGCCGCGGAGGAAAGCCGCCAGGCAACCTTGCGAGGGGCGGTTATGGATAGCGTGCTTTCGCGGATCGCCCGGGCTTTCGTGCCTCCGGCTGATTCACTGCAAGCCCATCTAGCGGCCCATCCCCACCAATATCTGCAGCCAGCCCTAGTGGATATCGATGAAATCGTGGTTGACGATTCCGCCCAGGCAGCGATGGTGATGGAATTATATCTGCGCGGTACACCCTTTCAGGAGCTGGCCAGGGAATATACGGTGCGGGAGTGGGCCCGGGAAAAGGGTGGCCGGCTGGGGTGGGTACCGGTGAGCATCTATGGCCCCGCCGCCGATTCCATTGCCAATAGTTCGCCGGGAGATTTGGTGGGACCGGTGCCGGTGGACGGATATTACGTGCTGGCCAAGATCAATGGCCGGAAACCGGCCGGCTTGCCGGAACCGGAACTGCTCGGGTCGCGCCTGAGGCATGATTGGATGCAGGCCCACAGTGGTCAGTTACGCCGGGCCTGGGTGCGGGATTTGCAGGAAACCTCTTACCCGGTTTATATCGACACCAGCCTGCTGCTTCCTACAATCGAAGTGAGCGTTCCCCGCCCCCTGAAACCTGCCTGGCCCGGCTCGGTCACCCTGGCCCCCGATAGCGCCGCCAATGTACAGCTGGCTCCGCCGGACACTGCCTTGGTGGATACATTGACTATCGCCTGGCCGGACTCAATCACCCAGGCCCCTGATAACGCCGCCAACGGTCAGGTGGCCCGACAGGATACCATCCAAATGGATTCGCTGTCGGTTATGCAACCGGATTCAGTGGGGGTAGATAGTTTACCTATTGTGGCGCCCGACAGTGCCAGCATAAAAACTAATCCAGCTCCTCCTGATTGATCACCAGTTCGACTCCCCGCTGGGCCAGGTCTTTTACCAGCAGATCGTATGCTTCCCGGTCCGCCCCCACATGCTCCGGGGGTCGTACACCGGCTTCCTGGTAAGTGCCGTTTAGTAGCAGGCGGGCGGCGGCGGCGCAGGTATAGCCGGTGGTGCGGGCCATGGCGGTGGTGCCGCTCTCATCGTCATATTCATCGTACAGGTCCATGGTGGTCAGCAGTTCGCGGCCCTTGATCTGCCCCCGGATCTCGATCCGCATGATTGCCAGGTCACGGCCTTTGCCCTGGGGCGCCCACATGTCGAACAGCAGCCGGGAAGTCAAATCGAGCGGCGCCATCCGGACCCCTTTGATCTCCAGCGGTTCCCGGCTGAACAGCCCCATTTCCCGCAGCATACGCATCCGCTCTGCATGGCCCGGGTAACGGAGGGTCTTCTCCACCATGTTGGGTACCGGCATGGTCTGCAACAAGCTGCGCAGACCGTCGGTGTTGAACGCTTCCAAGGTTCCCACCTGGGGCAGGTCGATGAGCTCCAGATCGGAAAGTGCCGGCAGGCTGATGGTCCGGCCGTTCACCCGCAAGCGCGCCGGCCGGGTGTATTCCTCGATCACGTCGCTGGGAGAAAATACCGACTGATACTCGAACGGCCAGCGCCGCACCTGGGGCAGTCCGCCCACGTAGCAGGTGAACCGGTCGATGGCGTCATATTCCTGGTGGTAGCGCCCCAGCACCAGGTTGCCCAGACCCGGCTGCAGCCCCATATCGACGATGGCGGTTACGTTCCGTTCCACAGCCAGGTCATGCAGGTCCAGCACATTTTCAGGGGCGAAGGAGATGTCCACTATGTTGCGGCCGGCCTCGATGACGGTTTTAAGCATCTGGTAGCCCACTGAACCGGGGACGGCGCCCACCACCAGATCGCAATCCGCCGCCGCCCGGCTGAGCGCCGCCTGATCGGCCACATCCAGATCGATAGTTCGCAGGCCGAAGTTTTGCTTCAGGGCGGCGCGAGTACCGGGATTGGTATCCGCCACGGTAATTTCCAGCCCGCCATCCCGGGCCAGGTTGCGGGCGATGGCGCTACCCACCAGGCCGCCTCCCAGCACCAATACCCGCATTATTGCTTTACCCGGGCGGTGTACTCCACAATCACTTCCTGGCCGGCCGGGACCGGCACCGTGAACACCGCCGTAAAGGCGCCGGCTTTTTCGTAGTCGTGGGTGCTCTTTCTGATCTGCCAGTCGCCGCTGAACCGGGCCCGCACCTCGATGGCCACCTGCCCCTTCTCCTTCCGGTTGCGCAGGGAAACCCGGGTGGCCTGCTCGTAGCGCGGCTTATCCCGGTCGCCCAGGCGCGTGTAGCTCAGCCGCTTGACCTCCGCCACCAGGTCGAAGGCCTGGCCGTAGTTGATCTCCACCCGCTCGTCCCGGGGCGTGTGGGGGATGCGGTCCTCCCCGGCGAATTGCAGGTGGCCCCCGCGATCGGTGCTGTAGATGCGAATGATACCTCCCGGCAGTGGATCACCCAGCTGGTTGGCCTTGCTGTTCATGAAGTTCAGCCGGGCCTTCACCGGTATTTTCTGCGCCTCCTCCCGGGGTGGACGAGGCACCGCCCCCTGCATTTCCACTACATACCGCCGCGTTATACCCACCCCCGATTTGTGGAGCAGCTCCACCTGCTTTTGCTGGTTCTGTTTGATGGTGGTCTTCCAGGGAATGGTGTAGAGGTGGAAGTCCATGAAGGCTTCCTCCTGCACTTGCGGCGCCCGCATGGCCAGCGCCTCCGTAGCGAACCTGGGCCTGGCTCCCCGTCTGGCCGTCACCCGGTGCACCTCGCCGGCCACCAGCTTAACGGTGGCATCGGGGTAAGGTATGCCGCTCTGGTTGTTCAGGGTGATCCACCCCGTCAGGTCGCCGGTGGTGGCGGCCTGGTCGATCTTCAGCACGTAGTCCGCCTTCCAGGTGAGGCCGCTGGTGAGGTAGCTCACCTGGATCTCGTGGCGCCCCTTATCGGCCTCGGCCAGCCAGCGCAGGCTGGGGCGGGCCACCAGCTCCTCCGGCACTTCCGGCAGGATCACGTGCCCCGGATGGCGCAGGTGAATCTCCCGGCCCACCTGGTAAATTGGGCCATCGTTCAATGACAGCAGGGTGGCCCTTTGCCTGTCGGTGACCTCGTTATCGGCGTCGTAGGTCAGCAGCTGCACCTGTTTGCCCACGTACTTTGACAGCAGCGTATTGGGCGTGAGCAGGTCGTACTCGTAGTTCTGCTCCAGCACTACCCATGCCCGTTTGGGCGTGCGGCTCACCGGCAGCACCGTCTCCGGCTGAATCTTAGTCGCCACCTCCTCTAGCAGCAGCTCCACCCGGCCCCCTTTTGCCAGGTCGAAGGCCCGCGTGTCCTTCACCAGCCCCAGGTTATTGTTGTAGATGGTCACCTCCAGGCCGGTGCGCTGATCGGCGGTGATGGCCACCGGGGTTTGGGCGGCCAGGCTGGATGCCAATAGGTAGATAATGATGGTGATTTGTCGTTTCATGGATAGCTCCTAATGCAGCCCTGAAG
>JACZSB010000202.1 GCA_022574435.1 Fidelibacterota bacterium | reverse complement strand
TAAAAGCCCCCGGGCGGATAACTCCACTCGGGGGCTTATTGCCAGTCAGGCTATTCGTACCGCAGGGCGTTGATCGGGTTGGACAGCGAGGCCCGCAATACCTGGTAGCTGATGGTAATCAGCGCAATCGCCAGCGCGCCCAGGCCGGCCACCAGGAAGGTCTGCGGCGGGATTTCCACCCGGTAGGCGAAATCCTGCAGCCAGCGGTTCAGGACGTAGTACGATATGGGCAGCGACAGTCCCACCGCCACCAGTACCAGCGACATGATGTCCCGGCTGAGGATGATGAATATCTGGGCCCCGGATGCCCCCAGCACCTTGCGGATACCGATCTCCTTGGTCCGCTGTTCGGCGGAGAAAGCCGCCAGCCCCAGCAATCCCAGGGAGGCGATGAAGATCGCCAGGACGGTAAAGACCGACATGAGCGCCTTGGTGCGGACATCACCGGCGTATTGGGTCGCCAGATGGTCGTCCAGGAAGACATATTCCAGCGCTTGATCGTTGGCGAACTCTTTCCAGGTTCGCTCCACGTAATCGAGGGTCGCCGCCAAGTCGCCGGGATTGATCCGGGCAGTCACGAATTTACCGAAGTCGGTCCCCCTGCCATGGACCGGCGATCCCATGGGGAAGATCACCAGGGGCCGGACTTTCTTGTGCAGTGACTCATAGTGGAAGTCATCAATTACGCCGATGATGGGAATTCTCGATTTATCCTCACCGGTATTGTGTATCACGGTAAGATCCATACCAACCGGGTCTGCAATGCCGTAGGCCCGGGCCGCGGCAGCGTTAATTACCACTGCCTGGCTATCGCTGGCAAAGCGGGTGTCGTAGTAGCGGCCTTTAACCATTTTAATACCATATACATCGGCGAAGTCCCAATCGGCCGTCATGGTAATCAGCAGTTGATTGTCTTCCCCGTCCTCCTTGACGATACCAAAGACAGAGGCGCCCATGGCATTTCTGGCTCCCGGAATTGCAGTCGAATTACTCACCGCCAGGATATTGGCGTTATTCGCCAACGCCTTCATGAAGGGCTGGATGTCGGCGCCAATATCATCGGTTTTTTCCACCACCAGCATATTGTCTTTTACGAAGCCCAGCGGCTTGTTCTGCATGTGGTCCAGCTGCTTGGTGACCAGCAGGGCCCCACTGAACAATACAATGGAAACGGTGAACTGGAAGATAACCAGCCCGCTACGGAGCTTGGAGCCGGTGCCGGTGTTCGATTTGCTGCCAAGCAGCACTTCGGCGGCGTTGAATGACGACAGGAAGAAGGCCGGGTAAGTGCCGGCCAGCAGGCCCACCACCAGGGCGATACCGATCAGCAGAGGGACGATCACCGGATCGAAAGTCAGCTCCAGGCCCAGCAGGTTGTTGAACCAGGGCAAGCTGAGGCCGATCATCAAGGCCGCCACCAGCGATCCCAGCAGGGCAAAGACAATGCTTTCGGTGAGGAACTGCCTCACGAGCTGGCTTTTGCGCGACCCCAGAGTCTTGCGGACGCCCACCTCCTTGGCCCGGTGCGCCGAGCGGGCTGTGGCCAGGTTCATGTAGTTGATGGCCGCCAGTAGCAGGATGAACAGGGCAATCAGGGTAAAAGTATAGACATAGGCATAGCTGCCGTTGACTTCTATCTCGGCGTCCAGGTGTGAAGTCAGGTGAATATCAGTGAGGGGCTGGAGAAAAAACCTGTAGGCAGTGCCGTCCTCCACCAGTTTCTGCCAGGAGACCCCCAGGAACTGCTCAACTTGCGGCCCGACGTACTTGTTGACGGTCTCCGGCAACTTTGCTTCCAGGTCATCAAATGTGTAGCCTTCCCGCAACACGACATAGGTATAGAAATTATTGCTCACCCACATGTTGTTCCCGCTACGGTCATAGCTCACCATGGAGGCGATGAAATCGTAGTGCATGTGGGAATTGTGGGGGAAGTCCTTGATCACTCCCGACACCTCGAAGTCCCGGCGGCGGTCGGAGTTGAGGATTTTACCCATGGGGTCTTCGTCGCCGAAATAGCGCCTGGCCGTCGACTCGGTGATCACCACCTGGTTCGGTTTGCTCAGGGCCGTCTGTGGGTCACCCCGGACCAGCTCCAGGGCAAATACGTCGAAGGCCGTGGAATCCATGGCCGTCCAGCGCTCTTCGCTGAAAACCCGGTCGCCATAGCGAATAACGGGATAGCCGAAAATGCCGGAAACCCGCGTGGCATATTCCACCTCCGGGTAGTCGGCCAGCATTGCCGCTGCCATGGGCGCAGGCGTGACAGCTATCTCGAATTTGTTACCCCCCAGTGCTCCTTCCACGGCGATACGGGCCGTACGCTCGGCGTAGGGGTGATAATTATCGTAGCTCAGTTCGTCCCGCACGTACATCAGGATCAGCATGCAGGCGGTGATGCCCACAGCCAGTCCGAGAATGTTAATGCCTGAGAAAAGTTTCTGCCGGGTGACTCCCCTGATGGCAATTTTTACATTGGTATCTAACATTATCTCACCTCAGCTGCTGGCTGCTTTTCTTTGATAATATTTCCATCCTCCGGTTGGCTAGTTTTAGGTAGCTCGCCATTACCGTTGGTGGGCTTGTCAACCACTGATCCATCAAACAGATAGATGGTCCGGTTGCCGTACTTGGCGTATGCTGCCGAGTGCGTCACCATCACAATTGTCGAGCCCTGGGAATTGAGCTGTTTAAGCAGCCCCATGACCTCTTTACCGTGGGCGGAGTCGAGGTTACCGGTAGGCTCATCGGCCAGGATGACATCGGGATCGCTCACCAGTGCTCGGGCCACGGCCACGCGCTGCTGCTGGCCGCCGGACAACTGCTGAGGAAAATGATTGCGACGATGGGCAATACCCATCTGTTCCAGGATTGCCCCCACCTTTTCCCGGCGCTGGGACTTGGGAACCTCGCGATAAACCAGCGGCAGTTCTACATTGTCGTAGACACTCAAGTCGTCAATCAGGTTGAAACTCTGGAAGATAAAACCCAGGTGTTGCTTGCGGTAGTCAGCCCGCTCGCGCTCGGAGTAGTTGCTGACCTCCTCACCCAGAAACTCGTAGCTCCCGCTGCTGGGGCTATCCAGCAGTCCCAGGATGCTCAGGAGAGTTGATTTGCCGCAGCCTGACGGCCCCATAATGGATACAAACTCTCCCCGTTCAACATCGATGTTGACCCTGTTCAAGGCGGTGGTTTCTACCTCTTCCGTGGTGAACATTTTCACCAGGTCGGTTGTTTTGATCATCGCTTGGTCCTTTTCGTTCCGGTCATGCCTGTCCGGCACAAACCTATTACTGCACTTGTACTAATTGTTGAGTATGATTCGATCATAATTGCCGAAGGTGTCGTACGATGAGGTGATCACCTGTTCGCCGGCCTCCAGCCCTTCGAGGATCTCGTAGTCATCCTGGTTCTGCCGACCCAGCCGAATCCGCCGCCTGGTGGCGAAGGCGCCATCCTCCCCGATCACATATACCCATTGGCCGCCGGTTTTGGAGAAAAAGCCGCCCCGGGGGATCATGGTGGCCTCAGTGAGATCGCCCAGCGCCAGCCTAATGCGTACCGTCTGGCCTCTGCGGATGTCTTCCGGGACCGGGCCAATAAAGGTCATATCGATCTGGAACTGGCCGTTGATGACCTCGGGATAAATTTTATCCACCAGCAGCTCATAACGCTTGGCGCCCAGGGTAACTCCGCCCTGCTGCCCCGGCCGTACGCGGGTGATATAGTGCTCATCGACCATGATCTGGGCCTTGAAGCCATCGAGAATGTCAATCTGTCCCAGCCGCTCACCCCGGACCTTCGACTCGCCGATCTCCGCATTCAACGATGTGAGGTGTCCCGAGACCGGTGCCCGGATCAGGAGGTTTTCCTGGTTCAACTTGACCAGCGCTAGATTTTCATCCATCCTGATGAGGGAAGCCTTCAACTGATCGACCTGGGTGGCCCTGAATATGGAATCCTGCACATGGCTTTGCATGGTAAGGCGGCGGCGGTTAACCAGGTAATCGTATTCGTCGTTGCTCTCGTCAAATTCACGGTCGGAGATCAGGTTCTTTTCGAGCAGCTGGCGGTTGCGCGCATTCACCCGGGCTATTTTCTTGAACTGATAGTCCAACTCCAGCAGCTCGGATTGGAGCGCCAGCCGGTTCTGTTCCATGGCCAGCTGGGTATTGCGCAGATTGTTGCTCTGCTGGAACAGTTCCGCCTCCCGGTACATGATATCGAGGAGCAGGCTGGTGTTGGAGAGTTGCAGGATCGGATCGCCCTGGTTCACATAGCTGCCAGCTTCCAGGAAGCGCTTTTCCACCCGCCCCCCTTCAACAGCATCCAGGTACAAGGTCCGGATAGGTACTATGGACCCGTTGATGGGAATGAACTCCTGGAACTTCCCGTTACGGACGGTGGCAATGGTAATCCGTTCGCGCGAAATAGTCACTTTGCTGGAGTGTTCCCGAAAGGCCAGGCTGTAGACCGCCATGATCGTTACGACTGAGGCGGAAACTATCAGGCCGATCCGCTTGACCGTCCAGGTCTTCTTTTCGAGAATTCGATCCATATTACCATTGAGACTGCAGGTCTCCTGAAAAAGTTGTCAGTGAATACAGCCGTGATGGCCGGGAACGACAGATACTGGGACAGCGGGAGATTATCAGGTGGTAGACGTTTTGCATGAAGTGTTAGATAAACCTTGGAAACGCAGAATGCTTATCTTAGCTTTTAGTCTCAAATGTCCCAAAGGCTTTGAATCGATACTATAAGATGGGAACCAACAAATTCGTTCCATTTCGGTCCGTAGGTACTGTTCTTCTGTATCTCATGCAAGCAGGATGCCTCCTCACCGGTCCGACCACCCAATACGACTGGGGTTACACTTCAAATGAAATTTTCAGTCGGGATGCTTGCAGCTATGATTCCACGGCCCCAGCCTGCCTCCTGTATGATATTGGCGATATGGTGTTGGACGTGTACCCTTTCCAGATGAAACTCAATCGACACGTCCGCATCCGGATTTACCGTGCTGGGGCTGAGCCCTGCCTCATCGGCCATATCTTTGATTACATCGCTGCGCGTGCGTTCCTCTGTGACTTCACGTTCAATCGCTTCATCGAGCAGTCGCCCAAGATTTTCCCCGGCCCTCATCCCACACATTTGGTTTCCGGCGGCGGGCACGAGTGTCCGAACGGAAGCGGTGGTGCGGGTACTAAATCGTCTTCCGGTAAGGCGCGCGAGCACCGCGTCGAGCGTCTCGACCCGATCGATCATTCCCAAACGTTTGGCCTCCTCGGCCACGACTATCCTGCCCTCACCGAAACCGGCGCGAACGGCGTTCGCCTTGCCCCCGCGGCCCTTCGCCACGGCCTTGACGACCATCCCGAAGA
>JACZSB010000201.1 GCA_022574435.1 Fidelibacterota bacterium | reverse complement strand
GCCTGGCGGATAAGGCTCCCGAGGGCTGGCCGGTGGTCACCTTCGAGGAGGGGTTGTCTATCCACTTCAACGGTGAGGAGATCGTGGCCCGGCACTACCCCACGGCCCATACCGATGGCGACGTGCTGGTGCATTTCACCACCTCCAATGTAGTGCACATCGGCGACCTGTTCTTCAGTGGCCGCTTCCCCTACGTGGACCGGGCGGGCGGTGGCGACGCAGCCGGCTATCTGCGGGCTGTGAAACGTATGGCCGACGAACTCCCCCCGGATGTGCTGATCGTCTCCGGCCACTCCGCCGTCATGACCCCCGATTCGTTGCGGCGCTATCATGCCGCCCTCACCGAACAGGTGGCCTTCATCCGGGCCGGTATGGATCACGGTCGCAACCTGAAGCAGCTGCTCAAGCAGGGGCTGCCCGCCAAGTGGCACGGTTGGGGCTGGAGCCTGGTTCCCGAGGAGAAATGGATCGAGGCGGTGTTCGAGAGCGAGGGCGGCTAGGGAAAGAGTCTATCATGTGGGATTAGTTTGCCCACATCCGCTTCAAGAAGCCCGCTGGGGCGACCTCTACGCCACCTTTCGGGTTGACGACCAAGTAACAGGCCACCACCAAGCACATGCGCGAGACCGAGCCCAAGTGGGGACCGTACCTAGACGGTCGAACTGCTACAGAAAGCCGGCATTGTCCACGCCACCGTGGCGAAGGCGGTGCATGTGAGGAGGTGGGGCCAATAGGACTGCCCCTGGTAAACCAACGCCTATGAGCCATACATGTTTGCGATTAAATTATGAGGGACCCCATTAAATCTTCAACTGAGGACAAAGACTAAGGAGCAGCGATGCCAGTCCCAGACTTTCAATCCTTCTTAAAACCCCTGCTGGATTATATAGTAAGGAATATAATTAATGCAATATCACCTGGATTCAACTACTAAGTGCAACATTGGGTTTAATGCCGAAAAATACCTGATTAGGTGTTTTGAATCCAAGGCATTTTCGCGGACGGTTGTTTAGTTTATCCATGACGGTCTGTATTTCGCTGTCAGTGATGGACGCAAAATCTCTGCTCTTGGGGAAGTACTGACGGATCAGCCCGTTGGTGTTCTCGTTCAGTCCCCGCTCCCAAGAGGCATACGGATGGGCAAAGTAGAAGTCTGTATCCAGCTATTTTGCTATCTCCTGGTGTCCTGAAAATTCTTTGCCGTTGTCCCCCGTAATCGTGTGAACCCGGTGCTTCACAGGGCTGAGAAGTTCCATCACTGCCTGGGATACCTGCTGAGATGTTTTGCGGTCCACCTGCCGGATCAGAGCCAAGCGTGATTTCCGTTCAGCCAGGGAGACAATGGCCTGTTGATGTTTTCTGCCGATAATGGTATCCACTTCCCAGTCGCCGTTGCGGTGCCGTGAATCGACAATTCGGGGACGTTCATCAATAGATACCCTGTTTGGTATCTGTCCCCGCCGGTCATGGGAACCATAGCGTTTCCTGCGCTTTTTCCGGCAACGCAGGTGGAGATACAACTGGCCCCCGCTCTGTTTGTCCTGGAGAATGTGCTGGTAAATCCGTTCATGGCTAACCGAGTAGCCCATTTCCTTTTTCATCCAACCGTTGATCTGTTCGGGACTCCACTCTTTCTGAATAAGTCTCTCTATAAAGGGCCAGGTGCCGGCGTCAATACGCGGCTTGGCCTTCTCCTTCCGGCGGACTGTAGCTATTTCATGGGCCTGGTTGTATCGATACCCCCGCAACCCCTTGTTACGCTTAAGTTCACGGCTGATGGTCGATTGATGAACGCCGATCACTTCGGCAATCGTTGTTTGATTATGGCCTGTTTGCATCAACGGAGAAATTCCGTACCTTTGCTCTTGGGTAAGCTGCCGGTAGTCTCCCATAGGTGCTCCTCTTTCTTGCTTGTTTGAAAAGCAGGGATGCTAAGGCAGCTTACCCCCTCTTTACAAGCACGTGTGATGCACTTACGAGTTGAATTCAGGTTATTAAATGATTACCATCCACCGAAATAGCCTAGACCCCGAATCAGTAATTGATTGCGACCTTTGGCATGCCACCACGTAAACGTAAGATGTCCGAGCTCGGTCGATTATCTGAACCGCAACTCTCACAAAATCAGGAAGTTGAATTCGCCAGGGGCGTTGCGCTTTTCAACAAACAGCAATATTATGAAGCGCATGAGGCGTGGGAAAATGTTTGGCTAGAGATGACTGATAGTCCAAGGGATGACGCAGAAATCATAATTCGCGGTTTAATACAGTTTGCAGCTGGTTTGCATTCTTTGTCGATTGGAAAGTTAAAAGGGGCGACAGGGAATTTAATTAAGGCTAAAGATAAATTAGCGATCTATAATAAACTATTCTTAGGCATCGATCTCAACGGCTTAGCTTCAGCAATTCGATCATCTATTAATAAGCCTCGTCAACTATCGGGCATTCAAATCGAACGAGCAGGAAAGGTGTTCTTACTGGAAACAAAATGATAGCCGGCTTTTGAAATCATACGAACGTTTTCCTTAGAACAAGTCGGGCTATTTCTATTGTCCGAGTATTTGCATGCCTATAAGCATTATGAAGTTCCTGAGTAACAAAACATTGTGCCATGGGCCATTCGGCGCCTTCCCCCGTACCGATTAATCTGCACACGGCTCCGCTCCCTCTTGAAATCCTCCTCCCGCCGATTATCACAATTCAATTGCTTGGTGCCAGCCCCTAGCCGAAAGTTTTCGACCGGTATCGCCCAATGCGAATGGACAAAGGGTGGACCCGGGTACCATTAAACCGCCAGACCTCCCATTGTAGCCCCAAAACTGCGTTCTATAGCCCTTATCCCCTGAAGCTACACTCTATCTCTAGCTTTAGCATTTTGTGTATGATAATACCCTGGATACTGAACGAGCAGAGCGCCGATTCTGGCGGTTTATCCGAAGGTGCCTCAGGGAGGGTGTGTATTAACCCCTGGAAAGGCAGAATATATCTATTAGTTTTTAGCCCCAGCTGTCTAAAAGGGGCTGCACCGATACAGCCAGCGGTGTCGTCAATAAAAATAAGGACCTCTAGGATATCTGAAGGATGCGTGTTCGAAAAAGTGGTATTCTGGAGGTCATCCGTTTTGGTTCTCACGCCACCTCTGCCGAGGTATGATAAGGCGTACGACACGGTCGTAAAATAGGTAGTCCCACGCCCAGTTGATTAAGACAACCAGACGGTTACGAAATCCGATCAGCCGGATAAGGTGCAGGGCTAACCACATTACCCAGGCCAGGAAGCCCGTGAAAGCCCACCGGCCGAAAAGGTGGGCCACTGCTGCGTTCCGACCAATGACCGCCATCATTCCCCGGTCCCGATAGTGGAATGGTAACGGGGCCTCTTCCGCCACTTGCCGGGCGATATTTTCCACCGCAGCTAAGCCCTGTTGGATTGCAACAGGAGCCACCATCGGCAGCGAATGACCGTTCACTTCCATGTAGGCCAAATCCCCGATCACATATACATTCGGGTGTCCAGGCACCTGGAGGGTAGGTAGGACTTCCACACGCCCGCCGTGGGCTGTTGGGAACTCCCATGATTCGGCTAGGGGGTCGCCTCGCATGCCCGCTGTCCAGACCACAGTTTCGGTGGGTATCACCAGGCCATTTGTCAAGTGCACGGCCACAGGTGTTACCTGCCTGACCTTCGCCTTCAGATATACCTCCACCCCCATCTTTTGGAGCCGTAACAAGGCATAATCCTGCATGGATCGCGGCAGGCCGAGCATTAGGCTATCTAGTGCCTCCAAGAGCACCACTCGCACCAGGCGAAAATCCAGATTAGAATAATCTTTCAGCAGAGGACCGCGGATGAGCTCGATAAGGGCACCCGAAAATTCCACGCCGGTTGGGCCGCCCCCAACGATGGAGAAAGTCAGTTGGGCTTCCCGCTGGTCCGTCCCAGCATCGCGAACCGCTCGCTCGAAACAGGAAAGGATATGATTGCGTAGCGCAATCCCTTCCTCAAGTGATCTTAGAGGCAAGGCATTCTCGGCGGCGCCAGGAACATCAAAGAAGTTGGGGGTACTCCCTATGGCCAGGATGAGAAAGTCGTAAGGAATAGGCAGCGTATCTGTCGTTACAATCTGGGTAGCCAAGTCCACGTTTTTCACTTCCCCCAGGATAAACTGAACGTTGGTTAGCTTCCGCAGCAGGTGGCGTATGGGGTAAGCAATGTCCTCTGGCTCCAGTTCGGCGGCCGCCACCTGATAGAGCATCGGTAAGAATGTGTGATAGTTACTCCGGTCGATGAGCACCACATCGACCGGGAACCTTGCCATGGCGCGGGTCGCCCATAGCCCGCCGAAGCCGGCGCCGATGATCACCACGCGAGGGCGTTTATGAGTCGCAGTCACTCTTTCAAGCTCCCGTTGTTCTTCCAAATTTACTAGAGAGCGTTAGCACCTGGCCGAGAAACAGTGCTAGTAGACCACCATCTATCCATCCCATCCATCTCAAAATAGGCCATTTCTCACCACCGGCTCAAATAAAATAATGACGACATCATTTGCCTTACTACGCAAAAAAGTATCCACCGGCGTCAGCCACAATATATATCCCATGACTGTATCGGTTAAGACCCTTTTCGACAGTTGGGGCTAAAAACTTAGAGGGGCATTTCGTGTTTCCAAGGTATTGGTGATGTCTTGCATACCGAGTTCTTTACTCATCCACCTAAATTTCACGCAACATCTCCGCCTGCTCAATCACTGTGCGAGTTGCGCTTTCCTGCTTGTCCGGTGGATAGCCGCGCTCTTTCAGTAAACGACGGACTACTGTGCGCATCTTATCACGAGCACCTTCCTTGATGGTCCAATCGATGGATACGTTTCGCCGAACGGCTTCGACTAGGTCCCGGGCAATGGCTCGGAGTATGTCATCACCAAGTATGGCCACTGCGCTATCATTAACGCCCAGTGCATCGTAGAATGGAAACTAATCCTCCATTAGACCAAGCTTATCCCCACGCTCATGGGCTGTGCGCATATCTTTTACCAGGTCGATGATTTGATGAGTATTAGGAGTAAATGTTAACGCAGTGCCTGTAGTTTTTACCCCATTTCTAGTCGTGAAGAGCACCTTTCAGATCAAGCATGACCCTGTCTCGGTTTGACCACTATATCTACAAACAGCCGTACCATTCACCGGATGCGGAACCGGATACGGATTAATCAATCGCTTCTGAGGATGGTGTAGCCTAAGGTGACGAACCATTGGTACTATGGAAGTTTCTTTCCACTGCATTGAGAATTACTTCGGGTAGATTACGGGGCAGCGGATGGTAGAGTGTTTCAGGCTGAATTTGAGAGCCAGTTTCAGAAATATCTCCTTATCTGAAATAGGATTCGGCTCACTCT
>JACZSB010000200.1 GCA_022574435.1 Fidelibacterota bacterium | reverse complement strand
GGGTAGCGGGCTTACTGCCGCCGGTGGCCGTATCGCCCCGCAGGCCCGGTTCGGTCTTGGCCACCTTAATATTCATATGGGCCGGTATCCGCACCTCCACCGGATCGGCCCCGTGAAAGGCGATGGTCACCTCCAGGTTATCCACCAGGAAATCGACGGCCCCACCCAGCTGTTCCGCCGACAGCGCCACCTGCTCGAAGGTGTCATTATCCATGAAATAATAATGCTCCGAGTCGCTGTACTGGTAAGAGAGGGTCTTGGCCTCCACCTTAACCTGATCCACTTTCTCTCCCGCCCGGAAGGTCTCATCCACTACCTGCCCGGTACGCACATTCTTGAGCTTGGTGCGCACGAAAGCGGGACCCTTGCCGGGTTTCACATGCATGAATTCCACAATTTTCCACAAGCCGCCCTTGTGTGAGAATACGAACCCGTTACGAAAATCTGACGTGCTGGCCACTTTAACCTCGTGGGAATATAACGCTAATAATGATATTTAATGAGAAAAGCGGCTGAATTTAAACCCGGCTTTGAGGGCAATCAAGGAATGGAAAACCAGGAGTTCTCCTAAAATTTTCTCTTCTACTAATGGCGAATCGTGGGGCTACGCCCCGTTTAACCTCACCCCAGACACTTCGTGTCGCCCCTCTCCTTCAGGAGAGGGGACGGCCGCCCCGCTTCCAGCGGGGTTCCAGGACGGGGGTGAGGTTCCCCTGGCCAGGGAACCCTTACGGAAAAACAGTTTCCTCCACTTGTCATTTTCTACATTTCTCGATAGATCAGTCCGCCAGCTGGCGGATCAGTGAGTTACAGGCTCATGTCTTCAATTTTCCGGGGAACTCCCGATGGAAAACAGGCCGCCACAAGGCCATAATGTGTTGGAACGCTCCGATAGATTCTTATATCAGGGAGCAATTCTCAGTCGATTGCCCTGGGTCAAGGCGTTGCTATTTCAGCAGAAGCCCCGCCTTTGGCGGGACGACTCTGGTGCTTACTGCAGTAAAAGCATCTTGATCGACCGCGCATATTCCGGCGTCACTATCCTGGCAATATAGATACCTGTAGGCATTGTTCGCCCTGCATGATCTCTAGCGTCCCAGACAGCCCTGTGATATCCGGGTTGCATCTGTTGATCAACGAGTGTTATTACCTCGCGTCCCAGGATATCATAAACAACCAGGGTCACATTGGCTACCTCTGGTAAGTCATACTGGATCGTTGAAGTGGGGTTGAATGGGTTGGGGTAGTTTTGGTGGAGGGCAAATTGATCAGGAACAATTGATTGATCGGATAACCCGAGCACCTGAATAGTTGCTGTCACTGTGAAATCTGTATCTCCTGAAAGAGTTATTGAAGATTGTGCGATCATATCCGTTTGTTGATCGTCAACGGTGAGATTGAGATTTATGCCCTCGGGCAGGCCAATAATTGACCAAGTTAATTCAACCTGGGCCTCTGAGGACTCCAAGGATAATTGCCAAGTTTTCTCGTCAGCCAGGATAGGAGCCCTGAAATCGGTTGAGAACCTATCACCAAGTAGACTACCCCATTCCGGATGAAGTATAGAAAGAGAAACATACTCCGGCCCTGGGGGATTGGGGGCTTTAACAAGATCAAGGTTCGGATCAAAGGCATCTGATCCGTCAGGATCAACTCCGATCTTTGTGGTATTGTCCTGTGCCGATCCAGATGTAGCACCGAAAGCAATCCCCCAATCACTTGCATCTTGAGCGATTGCCAAAGATGGACTTTGCTGGGCTCCAGTCGTTTGATGATGGATGGGGAAGGTGATTGATACTCCTGCCTGCAAGACTCCAATCCAATAACCACTCCAAGGTTCCAGAGTTGTCGGTATTACGTAGCCGTTCCCATCATATCCGTATATACTATTGACCCAACCGGCATTGACCGCATCCGCGTAGGTCTTTGTGACGCTACTCTGTGTGAACAAGAGACTGTCAACATCAACATCAACGACTAGTGGATTGCTCACAAGCTCCCATCCTTGGTTAAGAGTAGTTGAAACACCAGTATCGGATGGTGTACCTTGCGCATCGATGGTTGCTGCACTCAATGAACCAAGCCAGTATCCTCGGGTTAGATCAAGTTGGCCGTCGTAAGTATATCCTCCATTCTGGTAGTCGTATACTACCCAGTACCCTGATATATCATCATCGACCGTATATGAGGTGGAATCATTGTAGGGGGTCATTGGTACACCCCATAGAGTCCAACCAGCAATGATAGGTGATGCCAGACTATCACCAGCCAAGGTGATCACATGATCGCTGGTCTTATCGGTGTAATTACCCGCATAATCGGTAGAGCGAACCTTGAGGATACCATCTGGAATTAGAGATACAGCTGGGACCGTCCAGTCCAAACTGGTTAGAGTTCCATCACTGAATTTTCCAATCTCCGAATAAGTAGCCCCGCTATCGGTGCTGAACCAGAGTTCCAGACTATCAACTTCAAATCCATCTGACGATGACCATGAGAAGGTGTGAGTTGAATCAGAAAGGAGGATCATTGGTCCGGTGGAGTTACTGTTGAGAGTTAGAGATGGGGCTGTTGTATCACCTATGGCAATAGTGAATGAACGTGTAGAACTCGCCGTTGAGGTGAAGGTATATGTTGATCCAGTGGTGAGTTTCTCATAGTAATTTGCGGAGGTGTCTTCAAGGATCACCGGTAATCCGGGAATATCAGTGAAATTGAAAGTCAGCGTCACTGATCCCGCATCGGTTGTTGTAACATCAAAATTCCACACCTGCATGGTGTCGGTGAGTACGATTTCAGATTTGATGTCTTTTGAAAAATTATCTCCCAATTGGTTTGCCCATTCAGGATGGGGGAAATAGGTGGAGATACTCCCATCAGGAGCTGTTGGTGGTTCAACCACATCATGACCTGAATCAAATCCATCGGTAGCGTCAGATGCCACACCCAGATAGTTGTCGTTATCGGTGTAAGTGCCTTGGGAGGACTGGATTTGGAGAGTCCAGTTTGGAGATGAAACACCCCAAGCATTATACCACAGATTAAGACCTCCACCGCTTAAGCCTGATATTATATCAGGCCACCCATCCCCATTAATATCACCTAATATAGGTGCTGAATAGGATGTCCCCCCTTCAACACCTATACCTCCCGCTATAAGCCCAGAATATTCCCAGGCAGGTGTTTGAGAATCCCCAATATTGAGAAAAAGATGAAAATTGCCGGGGTGCGACGTACCAAGTAAACAGTCCAAATCTCCATCCATGTCTATATCGGCAAAATCATTTGTCCCGAATGCAATATTGTAGAGACCAATGCTCAAATAGTCATTATCCATCAATTGCCATACTGGTACAGTATTTGTGCCAATATTAAGGTAGTAATCAATACTGTCTAGACACGGCGAACATCCGAAATGCTGAATGAACATATCTAAGTCATTATCATTATCAATGTCGGCGAATTCAGCTGATACATGAGAGTTTGAGCCATAATCTATGTTGTGATAATTCGTTGTTATCATATTCCAATTGGGATTTTCTGGTGTTCCAATATTTTCATAGTAGTATAAATCACCATATACCGTGCCAATAAATAAATCCAAGTCCCCATCCGCATCTATATCTACTAATTCTGGGACTGTCCAAAAGCTGTTCAAACTCACGGCCAATTCTCCTGACCATTCCCACTTAGGCGTGAAGGATGTTCCAACATTCCTTAAAATTGAGATTTGGTGCGTCCCAATAATGATATCTAAGTCATTATCATTATCAATGTCACCAACGGCAGGAGCTGACGGTCTTCCAAAGTTCAGAATCTTATTAAAATGTGTTGTTATTTCGCTCCATACTGGTGAATTGATATCACCAATATTTTCATAGAAATAGAAAAATCCGTTCAAGTCCGTAAAAAACAAATCATGGTCATTATCGTTATCAATATCAATAAATCTAGGTTGCAAGTAACTCCACCCAAGAGAAATACCAGCATAACTTGTTGTGGTTAGTGTCAGGATTGCAGATTCTGGAGTTCCACTATTTTCATAGTAGTATATGTTACCGCCCTGTGTACCGATAAACAAATCATAATCATTATCACCGTCGATGTCTATGAATTCCGGAGATACACTTCCAGATACTCCTGTATTGATGTAAATCCCATTATATTGGAAGTTAGGAATTGCAGCTGTTCCAACATTTTGAAATAAATGGACTTCTCCAGAATAATTCCCTATAAACAAATCATAATCATTGTCACTATCGATGTCGCAAAACACAGGCCGAGTAAATGAACCAATGGAAATTCCAAGATAATCATCGTTTGGTGTGTTCCATTCGGGTGTTAGCGAATTGCCAATATTCTCCCAGAAAGAAAGTTCTCCATTTAAAGTTCCACAGAATAGATCAAGATCGGAGTCGTTATCAATATCTACCAATTCAGGCGTCCAAAACCTATTTTGATTACGGACGATATTTCCCCAGCTTAAATCTTCCCATTCTGGATTGGTATTGTTTCCGATATTCATAAGCGACTCAAGTCGATATCGTGAACCCTGTATTAGGTCGAAATCACCATCCGCATCCAGATCACCGAACGCAATAGAGAGTTGATTTGAGCTGCCGTGGAAAGAATTTCGCCAATAAGCACCATTTACAGTAGCATCAAATACTGGATTGAAGGAAAGGGTATCCCCCTGGATAGTGGCTCGGATCGGCCTGATGTCGTTTTTATCCGTACCATCGAAGAAGGTCCAACCAGCCACGGCAAAGCCGCCACCCAATCCTAGAAGATTTACACTACTCTCGACAAATGTTCCTGCGTCGTTTCGATATAGCTTGCTTGATGCCGTCTGATACAATTGGCCTGTATAACCCTGTAACAGAATGTCAAGATCACCGTTATTTTCATAGTCACCCCAACTTGTATGCCCCCACCAATCTCCTGAGATTTTCGTGACAACCTCTGAAAAAGACTCAATTGAGGAGGTACTCTCTTCCGCTGAATACCCACTCTCATCCCCCGTGCTGTCCACCGCCGTGTTACGGTAGTAGTAGGTGGTGATGTTGTTCCCATCCACTGCATCAAATTCCAGGGAGTAGTTGATTTGGGAGATTAGAGTGCTAGGCAGAAGAAAGAGAATCAGGAATAGGAAGTGATAACATTTCATTGGAAGGCCCTCAAATTGGTGCGGTGCGCGTCGGTTTACTGTTTCAACTGTCGTCGACCACGCGACGTAAGGTACTTATGATTTGCGTCAATTCCAAGGACTATGGATGGCCTTAATCACCTTTCAGGTGCGGTGAGCGGGAGCCGAGTGGCTGGGAACGGGGGAATTATAGATAGAAACCAGGGATTAGAATCTCTCTTCCCGATATTCAATTGTCAATTTTCAATCCTTCGGCTTCGCTCAGGACAAGTATACAATCTCTTCTCCCTC
>JACZSB010000199.1 GCA_022574435.1 Fidelibacterota bacterium | reverse complement strand
CTCCGGTGAGGAACTGGCGGTGGGGATGGTTTTCACCTCAAAAAAGGGTCTGACTGTTCTAAATAAACACTTCCCTGATTTGGCGGCCGGCTACGGCTTCCGCTATCTGGGCCACCGGTCAGTGCCCGTTAACCTGGAGGCTTTGGGCGACCTGGCGCGCAGCAGCTGTCCTGAAATCATTCAACTGTTCCTGGCCTGCCCTGCCGGGCTGCCGCGTCCGGCTGAATCACAGCTGTTCTTATTGCGCCAAGCCTTCCTGAAGCGCTACGGCAATGGCGAGGAGACCTTTTTTTGCTCGTTATCCACTAAAACTATCGTCTACAAGGGGTTGATGAAGGCTGAGCAGCTGGACCACTTCTACCTGGACCTGATCGACCCGGACTACATAGCCCGGGTGGCTCTGTTCCATGAACGCTACTCCACCAACACCATCCCTAACTGGGCCATGGCCCAGCCGTTCAGGTTGCTGGCCCACAACGGTGAGATCAACACCATAAAAGGAAACCGCCTGTGGATGCGGGCCCGGGAGATGGAATTAGGTTCCGATTTCTGGGGGGCAGAGCTGGAAAACTTGAAACCGATCACCAGCCTGACCGGCAGCGATTCCTTCAGTCTGGACAATGCCCTGGAGTTTCTGATGCGCAGCGGACGGGGAATGTTCCGCAGCTTAATGATGTTAATACCCGAGCCTTATGCCGACAACTACCTGATGGAGCGTCCCCTTAAGGACTTTTACATGTTCCACGAGAACCTGATGGAGGCTTGGGATGGCCCAGCGGCTGTGGTTGTGACCGATGGCAATTTCATTGGCGCCAAGATGGACCGCAACGGTCTGCGCCCACTGCGCTACACCGTCACCCGGGACGGCCTGGTGATCATGGCGTCTGAAGCCGGGGTGATGGATGTGGCACCGGATAATTTGCTATTCCATCACCATATGACGGCCGGTGAGATTTTCTCCATGGCCCTGGATGGGCGCGGAATGATGGAAAACGATGAAATCAAGCGGTTGGTGGCCAGCCGGGCGCCCTATTCCAAACTGCTGGATGAAAACCTGAAGATCATCCGCAGAGGCGATCCGGAGGAAGAATTCGGCGAGTTCCCTGAGCCGGTGGACCGGCAAGGCATCCGCCAACGGCTGGCCCTGGGATGGGACCGGGAAGACCTGAATCGCTATATCATACCCATGTCCCGCAGCGGACGGGAGCCGGTGGGTTCCATGGGAGATGATACCCCACCCGCCGTACTTTCCAGCCAGCCGGGGCGAATGTATGATTACTTCAAACACGCCTTCGCCCAGGTAACCAACCCGCCCATTGATCCCATCCGGGAGCGGCTGAATATCAGCCTATATAATTACCTGGGCAGCGAAGAAAATCTGCTGGAGCCCAAACCCCCGACGTTTCAAGGCGCTCTACGTATCGATAGCCCGGTGCTTTCCACACGGGAATTGCAAGTCCTGAAGGACAATCCTATCTGGTTCCCCTATCGCGAATATCGCGCTATTCTACCCGCAGGCGGTGATCTGGCCCAGCGCCTGGAAGAACTGGCGGCCGAATGTGAAGAGGCTGTACTGGCCGGCTGCAAATTATTGCTGATCAGCGATGAAAACCTGCAGCCCGGAGAGCTGCCGATCCCCATGCCGTTGCTGGTCTCATCCCTGCATCATCATCTCCTGCTAAAACGGGTTCGTAGCAAAGCCTCTATTATTTGCCTGGTGGGGGACGTAGTGGAAGACCACCACGTGGCCTGTCTCATCGCCCTGGGGGCCAGTGCCGTTTATCCCTATCTGGCCTACCAGGCTATACGCGAACAATTCGCTGACGACGATTGGCCGGAGAAAATGAGCAACTACCGGCAGTCTCTCGACAAGGGGCTGGTGAAGATCATGGCCAAATCCGGCATCGCCACCCATACCAGCTATCACGGCAGTATGCTGCTGCATGCTATCGGGCTTTCCACGGAATTTCTGGACCGCTACTTTCCATCGATCGAATGCCGGACTGGCGGTATCGGGCTTAAACAGATCACCCAACAGCTGCTGGAGCGCTCCGAGCGAGCCTTTACTGCTACTGACCCGCAGCTAGCCGAACAGGGCCGCTTCCGCTACCGGAAGAATGGCGAGCGCCATGGATTCTCACCAGCGGTGTTCGGAGCGATCCACAGGTCCGCTCTTGACAGTTACCAGGCCGCCGTGTCACCGGAGAATGGGCCGATTTATCTACGGGACCTACTAGCATTGCGCAAGGTCCAGGCGATTCCTTTGGAGCAGGTGGAACCGGTGGGACGGATCTTGCCACGCTTCGGATCGGGTGCTATGTCCTTCGGCGCCATCTCGGAGGAAGTGCATCGTACATTGGCTTCAGGTATGCATTTAATCAGTGGCCGTAGCAGCACCGGTGAAGGCGGTGAGCAACCGGATCGTTATGCCCCCACCAACCCGGACAAGTCGGTTAACTGCACCATCAAACAGATCGCCAGTGGGCGTTTTGGGGTCACCACTGAATATTTAGCGGCCGCCCGGGAAATCCAGATCAAGATTGCCCAGGGCGCTAAGCCCGGTGAGGGGGGCCAGCTGCCCGGCCACAAGGTCACCGTGGGGATCGCCACCGTGCGGAAATCAACGCCGGGGGTACCGTTGATCTCGCCACCACCACATCACGATATCTATAGCATCGAGGATATCGCCCAGCTGATCTATGACCTAAAGCAGGTCAATCCCCGATCATCGGTGTCGGTGAAGTTGGTGGCCCAGCCCGGCGTGGGCACTATAGCCTGCGGAGTGGTCAAGGGGGGCGCGGATATCGTTTTAATCTCCGGGAGTGATGGTGGCACCGGCGCCAGCCCGTTGGGTTCGCTCAAGCATACCGGCCTGCCCTGGGAATTGGGACTGGCCGAAGCCCACCAAGCGCTCACCGCCAACGGATTACGGTCGCGGGTGACCCTGCGAGTGGACGGGGGGCTGAAAAACGGCCTGGATATAGTAATGGCTACCTTGCTGGGCGCCGAAGAATACGATTTCGGTACCGCGCTATTGGTGGCTTTGGGATGCGTGATGGCGCGCCAGTGCCACCTGAACACCTGCCCCAAGGGTATCGCCACCCAGGATGAGAAACTTCGCCGCCGCTTTGAGGGTAGTCCCCAAGACGTGGCCCGCTACCTTACCGGTGTAGCGGAAGAGGTGCGGCAGATTATCTCGTCGCTGGGGAGCTATGCCTTGAAAGACCTGGTTGGACGCACCGATCTACTGATGTATAACCGGCATCATAAGAAACTGATTAAAGAACAGGGGATCGACCTGGACGCCATCATGAATCCCGCTGCGCCCCGGGGCCTGCCCCTGGAGAGTGAGGTCAAGCTTAAGCCGGCGGCCCCCAGGGGAGGGAAAAACCTCGATGAGGATATCCTCAGCGAAGTACGCCCGGCCATCATGACCCACGAACAGGTGGTGGTGCACCGCAAGATCACCAACACCGACCGGGCGGTGGGCACCCGTATATCCGGCGAGCTGGCATTTCTGTATGGCAAAGGCAACTTCACCGGCAACATCCAGGTGCGACTACGGGGAATCGCCGGCCAGAGTTTTGGCGCTTTCCTCACCGACGGGGTGGAGCTGCGGCTGCGGGGAGTGGCCAACGACTACGTAGGCAAGGGCCTCTCCGGTGGCGTGATCTCCATCCGCTTTGAGAAGGCGATCCGCGAACAGCACCCTTCACAAACTATTATCGGCAATGTGGCCCTGTATGGCGCCACCGGTGGTACCCTGTTCATCGGCGGCAAGGCCGGCGAGCGGTTCGCTGTGCGTAACAGCGGGGCTGTGGCCGTAGTGGAAGGGGTGGGTAACCACTGTTGCGAATATATGACCCGCGGCACGGTGCTGGTGCTGGGGGAATTCGGCCGGAATTTCGGCGCCGGCATGTCGGGCGGAGTAGCATTCATTTACTGCCCCGACCGGGATAGACTGCAAGGATTGAACAAGGAATTCGTCCGCACCACCGCGCCCTCCACCAGCGATGAAAGCCTGATTCTACGGCTGCTGAGGCGACACAAGTTTCATACCCGGTCGGTGATCGCCGGGCAGTTGATTGACGAGTGGGATATTGCAAAAGAGGCGATTATCAAGGTGGTGCCGCTGGCCCTGGATATCATTGACTATGAGAAAATATACAATCAGCAGGTGGCCGTCCGGATGGGAATATTGCTCAATGAATAGGCGGCTAAAGTTTTCTGCCCATCGACCGATAAGGGGTGCAATGCCGCAGGCGGTCGGCCGGGCAGAGAAAGGCCAGGTGAAATTTGTGCTTGCCTTAACCCCCGGGACCGCTTTATTATCGGCGAACGATTTCCGCCCCCAGGCGGAAAAGAGAGGCTGAATGTACGACTCGTCCCCATATTACCTGCGTCCCCGGTACGACCGTGAGGTACAAGCGGGTAAGGTGCGTGTTATAGCGCTCAGGTCGGACGAACTACTGCTATCTCTCAGCCTAATTATTGGGATTATTGTCCTGCTAGCCGGTTTAATTATACCGGGCTAGCACGCCAGACCGTTAATCCCAATCACCCCCCAAGCTAGCCCAAAAAAACCTGATTCGGAATTAACGGTCCTGGACTGACTGCACCCCAGTGGTGTACTTACAGGATAGTTTTTAATGAAGAAGCTGATATGAGATCGGATACAATAAAATCGGGGTACACCCGGGCGCCGCATCGCAGTCTGCTCCGGGCTACCGGGGTTATCGAATCCGATGCGGATTTCGACAAACCGTTTATCGGGGTGGCCAATTCCTACACAGATATCATCCCGGGCCATGTCCATTTGCAGCAGCTGGCCGTGGTGGTGAAGAAAGCTATACGGGAAGCGGGAGGCGTGCCGTTCGAGTTCAACACCATCGGCGTGGACGACGGTATTGCCATGGGTCACCTGGGTATGCGCTACTCACTGGCCAGCCGGGAACTGATCGCCGACAGCGTTGAGACCGTTATGGCAGCCCATTGCCTGGACGGCATGGTTTGCCTGTCCAACTGCGACAAAATCGTTCCGGGGATGCTGATGGCCACGGTTCGGCTTAATGTACCCACCATTTTTGTATCCGGCGGGCCCATGAGGGCCGGGGTCACACCCAGCGGGGAGAAGATAGACCTGATTGCCGTATTTGAGGGTGTCGGCCGCTACCAGGCCGGCGAAATCAACGAGCAGCAACTGACCGAACTGGAAAAGTAAGGAATCGATATGGCTAATTCCAAACGGATGCTAAAGGGGGCGGAGATAGTCTGGGAATGTCTGGTACGCGAAGGGGTCGAGACTGTTTTCGGCTACCCCGGGGGAGCAATTCTGCCGGTGTACGATGCCCTGGCCGATTATAGCGACCGGATACACCACGTCCTGGTTAGGCACGAACAGGGGGCGGCCCATATGGCCGATGGTTATGCCCGGGCCAGCGGTAAGGTGGGCGTGGCCATGGCCACCTCC